>JBGGME010000365.1:0-4947 GCA_041288195.1 Hyphomicrobiaceae bacterium | reverse complement strand
AGCAAGACGGAGACGTTCGATGACCACACGATCGCGCGCGCAGCGCATCGCCGACCTCAACGACAAATTCCGCAAGAGCCTGGTGACTGGCGGCCGCACCTACATGACAGCCGGCGTGAACGCCAAAGGCGCGGAGTTCGTTTCAAAGGCGCTCATCAAGGTGATCGCCTTCGACGATTTCAACGCGGACAACGATCCGCACCGCGAACACGACTTCGGCTCGTTCGAGCTCGAGGGTGAGAAGCTCTTCTGGAAGATCGACTACTATGATCTGAAGGCCGAGTTCGGGTCCGAGGATCCGACCGACCCCAAGAAGACCTTGCGCGTCCTCATCATCATGCTTGCGGTGGAGTACTGAACTCCTCTTGCCTGCCCCGCGCTCACCCCGCGGGGCTTCTTGCAACGGGGAAAGAGACCAGGGCGGACGATGCTGGGGATCTCAACCGGTGGACAATTGACTCTCGTCTTTCAACGGCGACACGAATCATGCAATCCGTGGGCGTAGCAAAAGCATCTCTGTAGGATAGAATACTCCCCATGCCGGACCGCATCTTCACCGCGTTCGCAATCGAGGACGCCAACCTTCGCACCATGCTCGTTGGTCAAGCTCGACACGAAACGCTGCAGCGCATCATGCTGGCGAACGATAGCGTGTCGTTGCGATCGAGATCCGATCTGGCTGACCGAGACTGATATCACCGCACTCGAGAAGCAGCACGGCATCGAGCTCGCGCCGCAGGTGGGGGCAGCCGAACGCACCATCACCGGGCACATCGACTTCTTGCAGGTGCGCAACGTTGCCGTGCACATTCTCGACTACAAGCCGGACGCGCGAACGAACAAACCAATTGCGCAACTTGCCATCTACGCGCTGGCCCTGACCCGGCTGGTGACAGGCCTCAAGCTCTTCGACATAAAATGCGCCTGGTTCAACGAGCACGAGTACTGCGAATTCTTTCCAAGATTGCTATTTTCGCGCTGACCTGGTCCAGCTCATTGGCACTCTTGCCCAGCGTTCGGGTTGTCACCGGCAGGTTTGGGAAGCCGGCGGAAAAATCCTTACAATTCAATGGACGTTCCTTCTAAGTTTGGGAAAGTTAAGCTATTGAAATCGCTAAATTTTGGCGGTCCCGGCAGGGCTTGAACCCGCAACCTCCGCGTTCGAAGCGCGGCGCTCTATCCAGTTGAGCTACGGAACCGACCGGGGCCTCGATCGAGGCGAGGCCTTCCAGCGAGTCTGCACAATACCCTACAACGACGCGCCCGTCAGCGCGTCAGTCCTCTGATCAGGGTCGGCAAATCGGGCGCGCACCACACGCCTTCCCAGGCGGCACAGGCAACCTCGCGCGAGCCGTCGAAGATCATGTCGAGTGCCACCCACAGGATGACGAGGAGCCCAACCCAGGTGATCCACGGGTAGCGCGCAAGAATGTTGGCAATGAAGTTGGCCGCCACTGCCATCAGCACGATGGCGATGCCGAGACCGATCACCAGCACCGTCGGCGATCCCTTGGCAGCCCCCGCCACCGCCAACACGTTGTCGAGCGACATGGAGACATCGGCGATGATGATCTGCGTCACCGCGGCGCGGAAGCTCATCGGCCGCTCGACCTTCTCGCCGGTGCGCAAGGTGCCGTGCGCTCCGACGTGCTGGTCGCCCTTGTGCACAACCTCCCAGTACATCTTCCAGCACACCCACAGCAGCAGCAGGCCGCCTGCGAGCGTTAGGCCGACGATGGCGAGCAGGGTGGTGGCAACGCCCGCGAAGATGACGCGCAGGAGAACGGCACCCGCGATGCCCCAGAAGATCACGCGCGCCCGCTGGTCCTCGCTTACGCGCGAGGCGGCAAGCCCGACGATGATGGCGTTGTCGCCAGCCAGAACGACGTCGATGATGATGACATTGATCAGTGGGACGAAATTGAGCTGCAGCCATTCCATCATAGCGTCGTCAGGGTCCCCCTTTGCGGCCCGGCGACGGGTGCCACCGATCCAGCCCCATAGGTGCGAACGATCGGACCGCGTGACAAGAGGCGTGGCTGCCACTGCTGCCGGCAGAATGTGATCTCGATGCCGATACAATCGGCAGGGTCGGGTCAGTCGCGGGCGGTTCCGTGCTCCGTCTTCTCCCACAGGTAGGGGTCGCGCACGAACTGCCAGGCTGCGCGATAGGCGGCAAGCGAGATCAGCAGCCAGTAGACGGGCAGGAGCAGCGCGAACATGGCGAGCCCCTTCCGGCCGCGCCGCCAGACGCTGACCATGCTGACGAGGATCGAGGACAGATAGCCCAATGCCAGATTGACGCAGGCCGCGGCCCACAGCACGGCGCCGGCCGTCGTCTCGGCCGGGGCCAGGAGCCCGCCGGACAGCCAGTAGCCGGCAAGCAGGACATAGAACAGCGGGTGCACGAGCGCCGAGACGATCAGCCCGCCCATCAGCGCGTGGAAGCCGATCGAGGCGGTGGGGCCGAGGTCGCGGTGCAGCCGGGACAGCTCGCGCGTGTGCACGAGATAGGTCTGCATCCAGCCCTTCATCCAGCGTGTGCGCTGCCTGAGCCATATGCCGAAGCGCGGCGGCGCCTCCTCCCATGTCGTCGAGGCCAGCACTGCCGTGCGGTAGCCGTGCCGGGCGAGACGTATGCCCAGGTCGGCGTCCTCGGTGACGTTGTGGGGGTCCCAGGCGCCGACCTCGACGAGCGTGGCGCGGGGAAAGTAGTTCGACGTGCCGCCCAGCGGGACCGGCAGGCGCAGACGCTCCAGCGCCGGCAGGATGGCGTCGAACAGCGCCGAGTACTCGATCGTGAACTGGCGCGTGAAGAACCAGCCGTCCCAGGGATTGTAGATGTTGAGCTGGGCCTGCAGGCAGCCGAGCCCGGGCGGAGCCAGCCGAAACACCTCCCAGGCTCTGCGCAGCTGATCACGCTGCGGGCGGTCCTCGGCATCGTAGACAACGACGAAGTCGCCGCGCGCGCACTGGAGGGCGTAGTTGAGCGCCTTGGGCTTGGTGCGAGGCTGCCGGTCGGGCACCACGAGCGTGCGGAAGTTGCCGGGCAGGCCCATGTCGAGCAACGCCGCCTGAGTCTCGAGGTCGATGGCCTCGAGCACCAGGATCACCTCGAGCTTGGCAGCGGGATAGTCGAGCGCGGCGAGTGAACGAACGAGCCCGGGCAGCATGTTGGCTTCCCGGAACAGCGGCACGAGCACGGAGTAGAAGGGCAGCTGCGCGTCCGGGCAGCGCGCGGGTGGCTGCCGACCCTGGCGCCGCTCTCGCGCCGGCCCGGCAAAGGCCTGCCGCAGCGCCACCGCCCGCAGCAGCCCCACGCACAGAAACGGCAGGGCAATGAGAGCGGTCACTGCCGCGCAGGTCGCTTCCGGCACCACCGCCAGGCCCCCGATGGCGAGCCCGGCGCAGACGGTGGCCGCCAACAGCTGCCAGGTCGCGGCGGGCGAGGCGGCAGAGCTCGTCGGTCTCTCCTCCAGCAGGCCGCCTACCGCCCGGTCGAGCAGCAGCGCCTCATTCTGCTGCGCAATCGCCGCCTCGGCACGGCGTTGCGACGTCAGGGCGAGTTCGATGCCTTGCTCGCGCAGCACCGCAACGTGCTCGAGCAACGCGTCGGGAGGCGCCCCTGTCGCAACGAGCACGCGCAGAGGCCGCCCACCCTGCCGTCTCGCCCACAGCTCCGCGGTCGCCGCCGACCCTTGGTGCACGGCAATGGCCTCGAGCCCGGTCTCCCAGCCGACGAGCGGCACACCCAGCCAATGGGCAACGGCCGCCGCATAGTCGTCATGGGAAACTAGGCTCCATGCCAGCAGCACCTGGTGCACCGCCACGCCGCAGGCCAGCGCTTCCGCCTCGACGGCGCCGAGCGTGGCTGCGTCAACGAGCGGACCGACGAGAAACCCGTACTCCTGGAGAGCATTTCGGGCACGAATAGGAGGGGCGCAGGCCGTCTGGGCGGCGTCCTGCATCCGCGCTAGTATGTTTTGAGGATTCGTCTCTTGCGCGCGACCGCGACCGGCAAATCCCCGCCCCTGGTCCCCCATGACCACGCCGCCCGTGCGCGAAAAGGCCGAACACGAATGAGCATGAAATATGCTCTGCGTGGCAAATCAACGGGTTAGAGGGGATAGGTACCGCGTAGGTACGGAGGCACCATGAAGCGCACGATGCAGGAGGAGTGGGACATTGAGCCGTGCTTGGTTAGGCATCGGCCAACGGGGTTCACAATGAGCCGACATCCTGGCCAGCCCGAGCCGGCGTTTTCGGACGTCTTGCAAGACGACAAGGGCTACGAGATCGAAGACTTGTTGAGGACGGGAACGTTTCTTCTTTACCGCCAGTGGGAGCGAGAGGAAAAGCAGAAGAAATAGAGTAGCTTTGTTAGATTGATGAATGCGACCCCCTCCCGCGAAAACTTTCGATTTGGAAGAAGAAGCAAGCTCGATCGCGTTTCTCATTGCTATTCGGCATGCTGGTAGGGGGCGTCAGCGAGTGTTCTGGGCGATCCTGAGCCTTATCGTGGTGATTGTTCTTGCGATCGTCTCGCCGGGGTTTCGGTACTTCGCGCTCATTGTGGGCGGTATTGCGGTTGGGGGCTTCTATTTGATGCTTGAGAACGAAAAGAAGAGGAATGAGGAGCGCAGGCTAAACGAAGCGCTGGCGCGGGCTTGGTCCGAAAACGCGATACGCCTTGGTGAGCTACAGTTCAATGGCGTTCATTTGAAGAACAGGAGCTATGGGCCGTATATGGCGTTGGATGGAGTCGTCGCCAACAACGGTAAATACATGCTGGATGAGTTCGACGTGCGGGTAACGTTGAAGGATTGTGAAGACAAAACCAAGGAGACGAACTGCAGGATCGTCGGGCAAGCATCAGGAACGGCACGACCAAAGGTACCGAGCGGTCAAACGCGCTCTTTCCATACGTCGGACCTGGAGTTCGACAAT
>JBGGME010000364.1:0-7862 GCA_041288195.1 Hyphomicrobiaceae bacterium | reverse complement strand
ACGAATTTTGTAAATGTGTCAAGACCTCGGGAAACGGTCGAAGGGTTGCAGGTTCGCGTCGGGCAGGTTCGCGTCGGGCTGGCGGTATGAGTGAAGGAGAGCGCAGACGCAGAGTCCTCGATGCCGGGTTGGCGACCTTCGTCCGCTTCGGCCTGCGCCGCACCACGATGGCCGATATCGCGCAAGCGGCCGGTATGTCGCGGCCTTCCCTCTATCAGCTGTTCGACAGCAAGGACGCGATCTTTGCCGCGGTACTCCGGGACATGGGAGACCGCGCCTTGGCGGCTATCGCTGCCGCGCTGCCGACGCAGCGCGACGAGCGTGATCGGCTGCGCCTTGTGATCGAGCTGTGGTGTGTGGCGGGCTACGCACTGGCGTCGACATCCCCTGAGGCGACCGAACTGGTCGATGCGTCGAATGACGCGGGGCACGAGGTGATGAACGCGATCTACTCGCAGGTCGAGACGATTATCGCGGACATACTCGAGCCTGCGGCCGGTGCGGATTCGACGCGCGCCGCCAGTGTTCTCATGGCAACAGCCAGGGGCTTCAAGCACAAGCGACCGTCCGTCGAGAACTACCGCGAGCAGATGTTCAAGACGATCGACATCATCCTGGCAGCTTACGGCTCCAGTGCTGAGCGCCGGACGGCGGAAGAGCAGAAGTAGCGCGTCCCAGACGAATGAAACTCACGAGCCGCCGTGGAGACCCGAATGTCGAACCTCGCAGCCTTCCCGATCACCAGGCGCTGGCCCTCCAACGAGAGCTGGACGCCCGAGTTCCTCTCCCTCAAACCCGACGGCAAGGTTCCCGCCATCATCGACCCCGACCAAGCGGCCGTGAGGCAACCGTCAGGCTCGCACCGATGCTGACCCAGGTCTACGAGGTCACCAGCCCCAAGGAGGCGGCCGCCATAACGGCGATCGGCGTCGACCACATCGGCGTGCTGGTGGGTGACGGCAGCTTCCCGCGCGAGCAGCCTCCGGCATCGGCCGCGACCATCGCCGCATCGATCGGCGGCAGCGCAACGTTCTCTGCCCTGTTCCTGTCGCCGGATGCGGCCTACATCCTGCGTTGGGCGCGCGAGCTTCGCCCGGCGATCCTGCATCTGGGCTGTGCACCGGAGCTGCTCGGGCCCGCCCAGGTTCTCGAACTGAAGCGGTTGCTGCCGGGTATGCCGGTGATGCGCAGCGTGCCGGTCGTCGACGCAGCGAGCATCGACATCGCGCGCGCCTACGAAGGCATCGCCGACTTCCTCCTGCTCGACAGTTACCGCGCCAACGACCGCCAGATCGGGGCGCTCGGCGTCACGCACGACTGGAGCATCAGCCGGCGCATCGTCGAGGCTGTGCGCACGCCCGTCATTCTCGCGGGCGGTCTCGGCCCCGACAACGTCGCCGAGGCCATCCGTGCCGTGCGTCCCGCGGGCGTCGATTCCAAGACGCGCACCGACAAGGGCGACACGCACACCAAGGACCTGGACAAGGTGAGGCGCTTCCACGCGGCCGCGAAGGCAGCGCTGCGATAGCGCTACGCCACCGGGCCGACGCCGATCCGGCCGAAGCCCGGGAGCTTGATGGCGGGACGCCGGATGTCGAGCCCGGTGACGAGCCCGAGCACGTTGACCTCCACGCCCTCGACCCAGCCCACCGTCACGCCGAGCAGGCCGCCGAGCGAGAGCTGAATGCCGGTGCCGCTGGGGGTCATGCCGAAGATGCCCGACGCGACATGCCAGTCCTTGCCGATCGCCGTCGGCGGCAGCGCGATCCGCGCCTCGGGCACGGCGGCCAGCACATAGGCCACGAACGAGTTGGAGTTCGGCCCCGGCCACACCGAGTAGTCGCCCGATCTACTGTAGGGATAGCTCGCGACCGCTGCCCTGATCTTGGGGATCAGCGCCTCGGCCTCACGCCCCTCGACCGCGCCGACGAGCACCGGCCTGTGCCCGTACCAGAGCGCGTCCGGCGCCCAGTTGTTGACCTTGACCGGCCGGCCCCACGCCACCTTGTCGTAGCGGGTGTAGCTCGCCGCCCCCTTCTCCTTGACCACGATCCAGCTGTGGTGGGCGAAGATGCCCTTCCAGCGGCCGGTGCGGGCGGCGTAGACGTGCACCATCGCCTCGGGCTTGGCGCGCGGCGCGGGCAGCAGGTTGGCGCTGCCCCAGTCAGCCCGGCTCCAGGCCACCGCCTCGTCGGTCGAGAGCCACCACGCCGCATGCAGCGCAAGCGGCGTCAGGAAGACGGCCAGTAAAATCAGAAGGGAGAAGCGGGCGAGGGCCATGGCGTGGCCTGAGATGGCTTCTGATTGCGCCAAGGTCAAGGCGCGCCGAGCTACAGGGTCAACGCGTCTTGACCGCGGCCGGAACCGGCCCCACGTTCTCAATAGGGGGGACCTTCGATTTGCAACGGAAAGGGCCGCTCATGGACACGCCGGTCGAGATCCACTTCCATGGCATCGAGAAGAGCGACGCCATCGAGGAGAGGGTTCGCTGGAAGGTCGACAAGCTCGAAAAGCACTTCGGGCGCATCACCCGTTGCCGGGTCGTGCTCGAGGTGCCCCACCGCAGCCCCGCCAAGCCCAAAGCCTACCAGATCAAGATCGAGATCAGCGTGCCGAACCGCCAGCCGATCGTGGTCACGCACGAGCGCGAGGGCAGCCATGCCAGCGAGGAGCTGCAGCTGGCGCTGCGCGATGCGTTCGGGGCCGCCCTGCGCAAGCTCGACGACGTGTCGAGCAAGATCAACTCGCGCAGCAAGCTCGAACGCGGTCGCCGGCGCCCCCGAGCCGACGTTCCGCCGGCTAGTTGATCGCGATTGCGGCCAAATTTCTGTCCAGCAACGGCGCAATGCTGGGGCGTGAGCCTCGGGCCTCGCGACGTGCAGACCGCGTCCCCATATATCGGCGCGGCAAGCAATGGGAAGACCTGGCGCCGACCGCCGCCAGGTCGGGAGAGTTCTGAATGCAGTTGTGGCGCAGAGATCGCGATACGACCTTCGTTTCCAACAGGACCAGCACCATACAGGACGAGGAGCTTCTGGACGCCTACTCGAGCGCCGTCGTCGGCGTCGTCGAGGCGGTGTCGCCCTCCGTCGTTCACGTGCAGGTGAGGGGCTCGCGCCAGGGACGCCCGGCGCAAGGTTCTGGCTCCGGCACCATCCTGTCGCCCGATGGCCTGGTGCTCACCAACAACCACGTGGTGGAGGGCGCCTCCGCCATCGAGCTGGCGTTGACGGATTCGCGGCGCGTGCCGGCGCGCATCCTCGGCCGCGACCCCGATACCGACATCGCCGTGCTCAGGGCCGAGACCACCGACCGCCTGCCCGCCGCCAGGCTCGGCAACTCCAAGAGGATCAGGCCCGGCCAGATCGCCATCGCCATCGGCAACCCGTTCGGCTTCGAGTCGACCGTCACCGCCGGCATCGTCAGCGCGGTCGGCCGCTCGCTGCGCGCGCAGAACGGCCGCCTGATCGGCGACGTCATCCAGACCGACGCCGCCCTCAACCCCGGCAACTCCGGCGGGCCGCTCGTCAACTCGCGCGCCGAGGTGATCGGCGTCAACACCGCCGTCATCATGGGCGCGCAGGGCATCTGCTTCTCGGTCGCCTCCAACACGGCCCAGCACGTGCTGACCCAGGTGCTGCAGCACGGCCGCGTGCGGCGGGCCAGGCTCGGCATTGCCGGCGACCAGGTGCACCTGCCGCAGCGGCTGCGGGTGCGGTCGGGGCTGACGCAGGAGTCCGGCGTGCGCGTCGTCGAGGTGCAGGCCGGCAGCCCGGCGATGGCCGGCGGCCTCGAGCCCGGCGACGTCATCGTCGGCCTCGACGCGGAGGCCGTGACTGGCATCGACGACATCGCCCGCATCCTCGACGGCACGCGCATCGACAAGCGGGTTTCGATTCGCATCCTGCGCGAGGAGCGCCTGGAGACGGTCGACATCGTCCCCACGGAGCGCCTGCCTGAGCGGTAAGCGACTGCGCGGCTCCCTCTCGATCACGGCGAGGGGGAGCCGGCTTACGGCACCTGCAGCCTGCCTGCGACCTGCGGCTCGCCGCCGGGTCCGGGCTTGACGATCACCATCTCGCCCGACGCCGGCTGGATGCCTGTCAGCGCATTGATGACGATGCCGTGCGTGACGAGCAGCACCCGCGTCTTGCCGTCGAGCCCCGCCAGATAGGTCTTGAGCGCCTTGACCTGGGGCTCGCGGTGCTCGCCGCGGCCGACGAGGTTGCTGAGCGGGGTGAAAATCTCGGCCGCTTTGCCCATGGCGAGTTCGGCCGTCTCCCTGCACCGGCACCAGGGGCTCGTCAGCACGCGATCGAAGACGATCCCCTGCTGGCGGAACGCCTCGCCCGTGCGCCGGGCGTGCGCGCGGCCCTCCTCGCTCAGGTTGCGCTGTGTCGAGCAGTCGTCGAGCCGATAGCCCGGCGGGTCGCCGTAGCCGCCCGAGCCCGGCGCATCCGAGTGGCGCATGAACACGACGTGGCCCGGCTGCTTCAGCACCGCCCAGCCATCCGCCATCGCGACCGCGCCATTCGCGAGAGCCGCGCCCAACAGCACCAGGGCGCCAAGCACCAACCGCAGCAACGACGACGGCGCACCCGTCAATTGCGGTCCTCCGGCAGGGGCGGCAGCGGGAAGAACTCGATGCCTTCCTCGCGCAGCGCCTTGGCCTCGTCCGCCGTGGCCTCGCCATGAATGCCCCGCGCGGGCACCTCCTCGTAGTGGATCTTGCGTGCCTCCTCCGAGAAGCGCGGGCCCACGTACTCCGATTTCGCCTCGACCTCGGCCCTGAGCTTGCGCATGGCGGCGGCGAGCTCGCGGTGGGCGGCGACGCGCTGGGTCTCGGGCCTGGTTGGCTCCCTGACCGGCCTCTCGAGTGCCTCCGGCATCGACTCATCATCCGGAGCCTTCGCGGCCGCCCGTCCCTTGCGCTTGGAGATGCGCGGCGCCATCAGGGCTTTCGAGACCTTGCTGGTGCCGCAGTTCGGGCACGACAGCAGGTCCCGCTTCTCCTGCTTGTCGAAGGCGTCGCTGCTCGCAAACCAGGCCTCGAACTCGTGGCCTTTCTTGCACTTGAGCCGGTAGCGGATCATGACGCTTCCTTTGCCCGCAGCGCCTCGGCATGCACGACCTGGAACGGCCGGTCGTGCTGGAGCGAGGGCACACGCGAACGCGCCTGCTGCACCAGGCTCGAGTCAATATCGGCGACGATGACTGTCGGATGAACGCCGTCGGCCTCCGCCAGCACCTCGCCCCAGGGCGTGACGATCAGGCTATGGCCGTAGGTCTCCCGCCCGCTTTCGTGCCTGCCGGCCTGCGCCGCCGCGAGCACGAAGCAGCCGTTCTCGATGGCGCGCGCGCGCATCAGCACATGCCAATGCGCAGCGCCGGTCGGCCGCGTGAAGGCCGAGGGGATAGCGAGGTAGTCGGCCCCGGCCTTGGCCAGCGCCCGGTAAAGATGAGGGAAGCGCAGATCGTAGCAGATCGTGACGCCGAGCGTGCCCCACGGCAGCTCGGCCAGCATCGCCACGTCGCCCGCCTGATAGTTCTTGGACTCCCGGTAGCTCTCGCCGCCCGGCAGGTCGACATCGAACATATGGATCTTGTCGAAGCGCGCCTCGATCTCACCCCCGGGCGAGAACAGCAGCGCCCGATTGGCGATCTTGCCGCTGGAGAGCAATACCGCCATGGACCCGACGTGCAGCCAGATGCCGAGCTCGCGGGCAAGGCTGCGGAAATGGGCAACGGCCGGGTTCCCCTCCTCCGGCCGCACGGCGGCGAACAGGCGCGTGCGCTCGGGCTCCATCAGCGTCGTGATCTCGGGCGTCTGCACGTACTGGGCACCCTGCCGGGCGGCCTCGCGGATCAGTTCGCCGGCCTCCGCCAGGTTCCTCTCCACGCTGCGGCCCGCGCACATCTGCACCAGGCCCGCTCGGAATCGGCCGGTCTTACCCTGTGACATCGCCTGATGGGCTCCCCAAGCCACCGCTCGCAGCGCAGCAATGTAGTGCTTCGCACGCGTGCGGGATAGGTGGCCTATCACCGCAATGCGCACCTGCAACTCACGTCCACGGATGCCGGTTAATCGCTCGGCTCCCAGCGGAACACCTTCCAGCTCAGGCCGCCACCAGGGCCTCGCTGGTGACCCTCGCCAGGACCAGCACGTCCACGCGGGCCGCACCGGCCCGCTTGAGCGCCCGAGCGCAAGCTTCGGCGGTGGCGCCCGTGGTGATGACGTCGTCGATCAGCAGCACGTTGCGGCCGATGAGCCGGTGGCGCCGGCCGCTGGGCACGCTGAACGCACCCGCCACGTTGCGGCGCCGCTGGTCGTGGGTGAGGCCGACCTGGGTCTTGGTGAAGCGCGTGCGCTGCAGGAGCAGCGGCTCGGCGGCCAGGCCCGTCTGCCGCGAGAGCTCCTCGGCTAGGATGGCGGCCTGGTTGAACCGGCGCGACAGCAGCCGCCAGCGTGTCAGCGGCACCGGCACGATCACGTCGGCCCCGGTCAGGAGCTCACGGCCTGCCTCCCCGAGCCAGCGCCCGAACAGCGCGCGTCCATCGTGCCGATCGGCATACTTGAATTGGTGGATGAGGGTGCGCATCGACCCTGAGAAATGTGCCACGGCTCGCGCCCGGTCGTACACCGGGGGCGTCGCCAGCGCGACCGCCGACACCATGCGCTCGCCGGTATCGAAGGGCAGCGGGATGCCCAGCACGTCGCACAAGGGCGGCCGGATGAAGCGCACCTCCCGCCAGCAGGCGGCGCACAGCAGGTGATGGCTGGCGAGCGGCGTGCGGCAGGCGACGCAGCAGGGCGGCACGATGACGTCGGCGCAGGCGGAGAGACCCCGGCTCAGCGCCGCCCGAAAGCGCGCACTCAGGGGCGGCACAATGAGATCCCGTGTATCGCCTCGCTGCTCCATGCGCTCAACCCTGTCATGCCGGGACGCAAGCGAACAAGCCCGAGATTGCCGGGTCTGCTCGCGAACTGCCCATGCGTAATGCCCGCGGGTGGTGCCCGTGGTGATGTAAGGAGCGCTCTCCGTCCTCCCCACCCCGGTGTTGGCGGTCCCAATTCCCCCCTTGCGTCCGGCAGAGACCGCCGCTAAAGGGCTCGGCTGCAACCGGTGACCATCCGGAAAGGAAGCAATGCGAGGCTACAAGGACCAAAAGCTCGACGAGCGTCTCGCGCGGGCCGCCGAGGCGAGACAGAAGGCACTCGAGAAATTCAAATCCCGGCCGGGCGCGGACGACCCGGCCGTGATCGCAAAGGCCGCCGAGCGCAAGGCCATAGCCGAGGCGCGCGAGGTGCGCGACAAGGCCCGCGCCGAGATCAAGGCCAAGGAGGCCGCCGAGCGGGCGGAGCGCGAGGCCAAGGAAAAGGTCGAACGCGAGGCGCGCGAGCGTCGCGAGGCCGTCGAAAAGGTGATCCGCGACTCCGCCGAAGCCGCCGAGCGCAAGGCCGAGCGCGACCGCCGCTACGCCGCCCGCAAGCAGAGGCAAACAGGGAAGAAGTAGCTGACCTCTTGCGCGATGCACTCGGTGCAGCCTGCGAGGTCCCCGACAGTCGCTGCCTTGTTGCAGATGCCGCCGTGCGTCGCTACTATTCGCGACGCCGACGAGATTACCCTTGTGTCGGATGCCCTTTCCGCGCTGATTCTTTGTCTTCTTGCTGCAAAGAGATACGGGGTGGAGGATTTCGTGCCAAATAATGATGCGCAAATTTCGTTGGATGAGCGCAAATTAGCCCTCGAAGCGCGCAAGATTGAGGGCGAGCTGGAGATTCGAGGGCAAGAGTTACAAGCAAAGGTTGCTGAGAATAGCTGGCTCACGAAATTGGCGTCTCCCCTGACCACAACTGTAAT
>JBGGME010000363.1:0-6298 GCA_041288195.1 Hyphomicrobiaceae bacterium | reverse complement strand
TCCTGATCGCCGTATCCCGACGCCACCGCGGCGTTGAAGAGCGGAACGGCGGCCGAGAACATCGGCACCGGGCACGCGGCCGAGTTGGCGAAGTCGGCGATGATCTGCATGTCCTTGCGCCACAGCTCGAGCGGCATGGTGCGGATCGGGGTGTAGCGGTCGGCGATCAGCATGTCCTTGCGCACGTGCATGGCGCGCGAGCCGGCGGCCCCGTCGCCTACCACCTCGTACATCTGCGCGGGGTCGAGGCCGACCTTGCGCGCGAGCGCGAAGGCTTCGCCGGCGGCCGCCGTGTGGATCGCCACCAGCAGGTTGGCCACGTACTTCATCTTGGAGCCGTTGCCGAACGGGCCCAGATAGTGCGGCGCACGCGAGAAGCCCTGGAACACGGGGAGGCAGCGATCGTAGGCAGCCTTGTCGCCGCTGGCGTAGACGAGGACGTCGCGCACCAGCGCCCGGCTGCCGGAGCCCGACAGCGGGCAATCGAGCATGATGATGCCGGCCTTCGCCAGCTCGTCGCGCCCTGAGATTTTGGCATCGAGCGGGAAGGTGCTGGTCTCCGCGAGGACGCGGTCGGCGCGCGGTGCTTCCTTGACCTCGCGCACCACGTCGCGGAACGCGGCTACCGAGGGCAGCGATGTGAGAAGGACGTTCGCCTGCCGCGCCACCTCGCCGACCGAGGCCGCGACGCGCCCGCCGATGTCGGCAAAGCGCGTGACGGCCGGCCTGGCGATGTCGTAGCCGACGACCGCGAACCCGGACTCGATCAGGTTCTTGGACATGGCATGGCCCATGATGCCGAGGCCGATCATGCCGACGGTCTTTTTGCTCTTGTCAGTCACGGGCTTCCTCGCTTCGCTTCATATCGATGACCATTCAGGCGCCCCTGCAGCTTGTAGAGGCGCGCGGCGGTATCGTGCAGCACGGCGCGCTGCTCAGCGGGGGTGAAGCGCGCGAGCGATGCGCGGAACGTGGCCACGAGGCTCGCGTAGTCGGTCCACAGCTTCTCGATCGGAAAGTTGCTGCCGAACATGCAGCGGTCCGGACCGAAGAGGTCGATCGTCGCCTCGATCACCGGGCGCCAGCGCTCGGCCGAGCACGCGCGGTCGAAGGTGCCGAGGCCGGAGAGCTTGACCACCACGTTCGGGCACGCGGCCAACTGTTTCATGCCCGCGCGCCAGAGCGCCCAGCCCGCCTCGCTGCGGTCCTCGAGCATGCCGGCGTGCAGCAGGATGAAGGTCACATCGGCGTAGTCGCGCACGAGCTTGACGGCATCGGGCATCTGGCTCGCGAACACCTGCAGCTCGAACATCAGCCCGCGCCGGCGCACCTCGTCGAGCCCCTTGCGCCAGGCTTTGTCGTTCATGACGTCGGGCTTCGGTGCGAAGCGGTAGAGCGGCTTCTCGTGCCAGTGCAACTGCTGGCGGATGGCGCGCATGTTGCGGCAGGCAAGCTCGCGGTCGAGCGTGTCCGCGACCGAGGGCGAGGCGAGGTCGGCGTACGCGGTGATCGCATGCGGGAAGCCGTTGACATCGGCGACCGATTGCACCCAGGCGGCCTCGTCCACCTCCTTGCCCGGTGCGACGTTGACCTGCACGAACACCGACTTGACGACCCCGCTCGGTTTTGCGTCAGCAAGGTAGTCGGCGATCGCGTAGTCGCGGCGGATGGCATCGTAGGCGCCGAAGATGCGGGGCACCGGCGGTCCCTGCAGCCACGGCGTCTCGCTCAGGCGCCAGATGTGGTGATGGGCATCGATGATGGCGTCGGGCACGGTCTGCTCGCTCCGCTATTTTCCGAGGCCCGCCATGAAGCGGCCGAAGAAGCCTTCGCGCTCCAGCGTTGCCACCGGCGCAAGGTCGACGAACTGCTCGGGCGTGAGCGACTGCGGCACGACCCCGAGCCGATGCAACACGGAGAGCGCCGAGCGCATGCCCTCGAGGCTCGGAAACATCATGCCTCCCATCAGCCGGGCGAACAGCACCCAGGTCTGCTCGATGACCTTAGGATCGGGCTCGCCCGTATGCTTGGCAAGAAGGGTGATGCCGAAAGCTGGATCGGTGCGGAAACGATAGACCGCCTGGGAGTAGGCGCGCACGTAGTTGACGACCGTCAGCGGCCGCGCTGCGATCAGCCGCCGCGTGGTGGCGGCGCAGCTGTTCTGGAAGGCGACGTCGAGGCGGCCGAGGTCCTCTACCAAGTTCCAGCCGCGCTTCGCCGCCTGGAACGGCTCGGGCGCATGCATGATGGCGACGTCGACGCGCTTCTCGTCGAGCAGCGCGTCGAGGCGCGGGGCCTCGGAGCCGACGGCGATGATCTTGGCATCGCGCGAGATGTCCCAGCCCCAGCGCTCGAACGCCATCAGGATCGCGCACTCGTCGGCGTCGTTGCGGGTGATGACGCCCCAGCGCTTGCCGCGCAGGTCCTCCCGCGTCGCGAGGCCCGGCCGCGCCGACACCTGCTGGGCGCTGCGGCTGATGGCGGAGGCGATGACGACGGCATCGCCGCGATGCTGCAGGTCGGCCAGGATCAGCTCGGCGCCGACCGAGTTGATGAAATCGACCTCGCCCGAGAGCAGCGCCTGCAGCGCGCGCGGGTGGCCGGGGCAGGAGACGAGCTCGGGCTCGAGGCCGTGCTCGCGGAGGTAGCCCCCGTCCACGGCCGCAAACAGCGGGGCAATGCCCGCACCCGTGTGCGCCACTCCTATGCGTATCTTCTCCACGTCGGCTCCGATCTCGAATTGCCGCTCACTTCAGGCCGCTGAGGCCGAAGCCCTTGTTGACGAGGCGCTGCAGGACCCAGAACAGCACGAACACGGGGATGGTCGCCAAGACCGCGATTGCCATCTGCTCGGTCGGCGGGTTGCCGTAGTCCTCGCCGAACTGCACGAGGCCCAGATTGTAGGTGCGGTATTGGTCCAGCGACACGACCGTGAGCGGCCACAGGAACTGGTCCCAACTGTCGCGGAAGGAGAAGATCGCGAGCACGGCGAGCGCGGGCAGGCACTGCGGCACGATGATCTGCAGCAGGATGCGCAGCTCTCCCGCCCCGTCGATGCGCGCGGCCTCGATGTAGTCGGTGGGGATCGACAGGATCGACTGGCGCATCAGGAACACGCCGAAGGCGTCGATGAGCAGGGGCCCGATGATGCCCTGGTAGGTGTTCATCCAGCCGAACTGGTGGATCACCAGGAAGGTCGGCACCAGCGTCACCTCGAGCGGCAGCATCAGCGTGCTCAGGATGGCGAGCAGGACGAAGCGGTCGCCGGGAAAGCGGAACTTGGCGAGCCCGTAGCCGGCCAGCGTGCAGAACACGATGTTGCCGGCCATCACGGCGATGGAGACGATGGCGCTGTTGATGAAGTACTGCGTGAAGTTCGCGCGCGACCAGGCGTTGGGATAGTTCTCGGGATGCAGCACCGAGGGGATCCACTCGGTCGTGAGCTGGAACATCTTCTCGCCGGCCTGGAACGAGGTGGTCACCATCCACAGGATCGGGAACACGAAGCCGACGGTGAGTGCGAGAAGCGCCATGAGTCCGAGCCAGCGCCGGGAATGAGCCCAGATCCGGTAAGCCGCATGCGCTTTGCCGCGGGCCATGGCTCAGACCTGCTCGCGGTTCATGAAGATGCGCATCTGCAGGAACGTGAACACCATCATGATGGTGAAGAGCACGACGGAGATCGCAGCGGCGCGCCCCATCTTCATGTAGGAGAAACCGGTCTCGTAGATGAGCATGGAGAGCACGCGCGTGGCGTTGCCGGGCCCGCCGCCGGTGATGATGTAGGGCATCAGGAAGATGCGTGCGGAGAGCAGCGCGGAGACGACGATAACGAAAAAGATCATCGGCGCCAGCAGCGGCAGGGTTACGTGCCAGAAGCGGCGCCCGGCGTTGGCGCCGTCGAGCTGGGCAGCCTCGTAGTAGTCGTCGGGGATGGCGAGCAGGCCGGCCAGGAACACCACCATGAAGTAGGGCGCGAACCGCCACACGGTGACGAAGATGATGGCCGGCATGGCGGTCGCCGAGTCGGTCAGCCAGTCGACGCGATCCACCCCGAAGGGGGCGAGCAACTGGTTGACGAGGCCGTAGGGGTGCAGCAGGAAGCGCCACACCAGGCACACCGCCAGGATCGGCATAAGGTTGGTGAGGAACATCGCGCTCATGCAGTAGCGCGCGCCGGGCACGGCGGTGTTGATGGCGAGCGCCAGCGCCAGCCCCACCAGCGTGATGAGCGCGGTGGAGCCGGCGATGTAGACGATGGTGTTGAAGAGGCTCTGGCGGAAGATCGGGTCGGCGGCCAGGCTCTCGAAGTTTTCCAGCCCGATGCCGCGTGGCGAGGACACCATGTCGTAGGAGGTGAAGCTCAGCTCCACCGCCCACACCATCGGCCCGTACTTGAAGACGGCGAAGAACAGCAGCGTGGGGAGGACGAAGCTCACCCCCCAGAGCTGGATGCGGCGGCTGTAGTGCAGCCGCCACGCCTTCCGGGCCGGGCGGTGAGGCCGGCGCGCCGCGTCGCGCGCCGACTCCGCGTTGGTGCTGGATACGCTTGCCATCTCTTTGACAGGGCCCGACGACGTCATCCCTTCTTGTAGTTCGCCGAGGCGCGGTCCACCTCGGCCGCCACCTCGTCGAGCGTCGTCTTGATGTCGGCGTTGGTGAGCATGATCTTCTGCACGCCGCGGTGCACGGCGTCCGCGAGCTCGGTGTAGACGACGGAGCGGGGCAGGAACACGCCCTGGTCCTTGGCCTTGATGATCTCGGCCACGTCCGGGAACTCCTTGACGGCGGGATTGTCGGCCCAGCCGCTCTTGCGCGCGAGCGAGAAGGGCGCCGTGTCCTTCCAGCAGTCGATGAGATCGCTCATGATGAACTTGTAGAGGTCCTGCAGGGCCTCCTGTTTGTCCTTGGGCGCGCGGGCGTTGACGACCAGGTTGAAGCCGTAGGTCGTGGAGATGCCCTTGCCGGGCTCGACGCCGGGGTACTGGACCGGCTTGAAGTAGCGCTCCGCCAGCATCTTCTCGTTCTGCGACTTGATGGCGCCGAGCGGGATCGGATGGCACCAGAACATCGAGCAGCGCTCTTTGAGCCAGTCCATCTGCGGCAGCGGATTGGTGGCGATGGAGTCCGCGGGGTCCTCGGCGCCGTACTGCCTGGCGAGGGAGGCGCGCGCGGTCATGGCCTTGACGCCCGCCGCGTTGTTGATCGTGCACTTGCCGCTGGCATCGAACCACTGGCCGCCGTGGGTGATCAGGATCGGATTGAACTGGATCATGGTCCACTGCGCCGCGTGCATGGCGAATTTGAAGCCCTGGCGCGTGAACTTGTTGCCATCGCGGATGGTGAGCTTCTTGGCGACCTCGCCGAACTGATTCCAGTCCTTCGGCCAGTCCTTGTCGGGGTCGAGGCCGACCTCCTTGAACTGCTTGGTGTTGAGGTAGTTGCAGAAACCGTAGAACCACAGCGGGTAGCCGTAGACCTTGCCGTCCTGGGTGGCGCCCTTCACGAAGGCGGCGGCGAAGTCGTTGGTGAAGGCGTCGTAGGTGGGGTAGCCCAGCCGCTGCACGTCGAGCGGCGCCAGCAGGCCCTTGTCCATCCAGGTCGGCATGAACCAGTCCTGGCTGACGAAACCTTCGGGCGCCGTGCCGGTGGCGAAGCCGACGGAGATCTTCTTGCCGAGATCGCCGAACGGGAACCACTGGAAGTCGACGGTGACGTGCGGGTTCTGCTCCATGTAGAGCTTGACGCGCTTGTGGATCCAGGGCCGCTGCTGCGGGTTCTCGAAGGTCCAGAACGCGAGTTTGACGGGCGCCTTTGCCTGGCCGAACGCACGGCCTGCGAAGGGTGCGCCCATCGTTGCGCCCAGGCCGGCGGCGCCCATACCTTGCACGAGCGTGCGCCGCGTGACCTTCCGGCTGTTCCTGCTTGTCGATTTGTTGGTCATTGTCGTTTCCTCCTCACCTGGTCCTGATCATGCTCTCTTTGTTGTCCGCGCGCACGAGGGTGACTGTGCACACGCTTAAACGGGCAGGCTCTCGTTCCTTTGCTTGCGATTGTCTGCCGATGCGAGGCCGACATCTGCGTGCTCGAGGTGGGCGACGGGCCGGGCGCTGACGCGTATGATGGTCTGCGGCGCCAGGCCGAGATCGGGATCGCTCCAGGGACCTTCGAGCCCGCGCTCGATGAAGGCGCCGAGCCGGCGGCCGAGCCGGACGGTGTCGCGCGCAACCGGCAGCCGGGCGTCCTGGTAGCGATCGAGCGCGGCGGCGATCGAGGAGCTGCCGGAGAGGCAGCGGGC
>JBGGME010000362.1:0-13095 GCA_041288195.1 Hyphomicrobiaceae bacterium | reverse complement strand
GCCACGAACCCCGCGAGCGCGACCATGTCGGAGCTCATCGCGGGCCTCTCATTCCACCGGCCTGATCTGCTGGTTGGCGGCGGCGAGCAGCTCGGGCTGGAAGATGAGGCGATAGGTGCGCACCGCGATCAGCATGACCGCCGAGACGTCGCCGAGCCACGCGACCAGGAAGAACGGCCAGGTCGGGAGGCGCAGGTCGAAGGTGCTGACGTTGGAATGGTAGGTGCTGACCACCTTGTCGTAGAGCGTGTAGGTCTGCACGACTACGACGAACAGCAGCACCAGCGTCGCGAACACGTCGATGGCGCGCTGCCATTTCGGGGAGACGTTGGCCCACACCAGATCGACGGTGATGTGCGTGCCGCGGTAGGACGTGGCGGCGATGCCCCAGAAGATCAGGATGCCGAGCAGCAGCTGCCCGAAGTCGTAGCTGTCGGGGATGGAGATGCCGAAGTAGCGCAGGATGACGGTGATGAAGACGTCGGCGGCGACGATGCCGATGAAGATCGCCGCGGTGAGCTCGATGCCGTCGATGAAGCGATCCATGCGGTTGCGCGGGCCTGGCGCTGCCCCGCCGCCAGCAGCGTCGATCTCGCCCGCACGCTCCGCCATCGTCCTACGGTGTCGTCCCTGCTGTCCGCGAAACGGCGGCGAGATCACCCGCCGCCGCCAACTCGATCATGCCAGCGTCGGGCTCAGTAGGCCGCCTTGTGCTTGGCGAGCGACGCCTTGAGCTCCTTCATGATGGCGGCGCCGTCGCCGCCGGCCTTCTTGACGTTGTCGGACCACGTCTTCTCCAGCGGCTCTGCCGCCTTGCGCCACTCTGCGACCTGCTCGGCCGAGATCGGATAGACCTCGTGGGCGGGATCGCTCTTGAGCTTCTGCACGCCGGCGGCCTCGAAGTCGGCCCAAGGGCCCGCCACCTTCAGCGACCACTCGTTGGTGCAGTGATCGTCGATCACCTTCTTCTGCGCCGCCGACATCTGGTTGTAGACGCCCTTGTTGAAGACGAAGGCGAAGGTCGTCGCATAGAGCGGCACGTCCATGTGGTACTTCGTGACCTTGTCGATGCCGAACAGCGGCACGGAGCCCCACGGGAACGTCACGGCCTCGGCCACGCCCTTCTCCAGGATGTCGCGCACCTCAGGCGCGCTCGACTGCACGTTGGTGCCGCCGAGCAAGGTGACGAACGACGCCATAGTGGCGTGCGCGGGCCTGATCTTCATGCCCTTGATGTCGCCCGGCACCATGATCTTCTTGGCCTTGGCGTGGAACGAGCCCGGATCGTGCATGAAGGCGAGGCAGAACTTGACGTCCTTCATCTCGGCGTCGGCGTACTTGCGGTACCAGGCATCGAGCGCCTGCGACCCGCCCTTGGCGGTCGACACCAGGAACGGCAGCTCGCCCGCGCCTATGATGGGGAAGCGGCCCGGCTGATAGCCCGGATTGATGTAGGTGAGGTCGGCGATGCCGTCGCGCGCCATGTCGTAGTGGTCGAACGCCTTGCCCAACTGCTGGGCCGGAAACACCTTGTATTTGATGCTGCCGCCGGAGGCCTTCTCGACCGAGCCGCCCCACTCCTCCAGCGCCTTCTGCAGGGGATGGGAGGGCGGCACCCAGTGCGACAGCTTGAGATCGAAGGTCTTGTCCTGCGCGACTGCGGGCCCTGCGGCCAATGCCGCGACAGCCGCCGCTGCCGCACCCGCCAACAGGGTGAATACGCTTGTGGTCATGCGCGCACGCATCGTCTCCTCCTCGAGCTCCCTCGGCCGTTGCCGGCCGTTTGCTTGTATTGCGCGCAATTGAGCCCGATCCCGCGAAACTTGTAAAGGGAACTTAGTCGGATATAAAACTATCTAGCGCAGCCTGATCTTTGATTCGCATCCGCTTCGGCTATGCTCGGTCGAGAGCGCGGGCGGAGAGGCTCGGGCGCAGCGATGGGATGGCAGACGTGGTGCACTCGCCTCCGCTTGGCCGCACACTGGGCCGCACATCGGGCCGCAAGTCCGCGGGCACGGCCACGCGCGAGCGCGGCGGCGCGGGCGCCTTCATCGACGGGACCGACTACGGTCCGCTGGCGGACTGGATCGGCTTCCACCTGCGCATGGCGCAGATCGCCTCCTTCCAGGCATTCGCCCGCGAGGTCGGCGAGGTCGACCTGCCGCCGGGCCGCTTCGCTCTCCTGACCTTGATCGGCCGCAATCCCGGCATCAGCCAGACGGTGCTGAGCCGCGCCGCCGGCCGCGACAAGTCCACGCTCACACCCGCCCTGCGCGACCTCAAGCGCCGCGGCCTGATCGAGCGCCAGCGCCTCGCCAGCGACCGGCGCAGCTATCACCTGACGCTGACGCCCGCAGGGCAAGCCACACTCAAGCGCCTTGCCGAATGCGCCGCGCGCCACGACCGCAACCTCGACCGCATCGTCGGCGCGCGCGACAAGCCCCGCCTGCTGCGCATCCTGCGCAAGATCATGTCGGAGCTCGGCTGATGGCTGAAGTCTCGTTCGCCAAGGAGATCGAGAGCCTGCGGCTCGGCGCCGGCGAGACCTTCTACGGCGAAGGTATCCTCGCCGTCACCAAGGCGCTGCTGCAGTCGGGCGTCGCCTACGTCGGCGGCTACCAGGGAGCGCCGGTGAGCCACCTGCTCGACGTGCTGGTGCAGTCGGAGGGCCTGCTCGGCGACCTCGGCATACATCTCGAGACCTGCACCAACGAGGCCGCCGCCGCCGCCATGCTCGGCGCCTCCATCAACTATCCTTTGCGCGGCGCCGTCACCTGGAAGTCGATCGTCGGCACCAACGTCGCCGCCGACGCGCTCTCCAACCTCGCTTCTCCCGGCGTGCAGGGCGGTGCGCTCATCATCGTCGGTGAGGACTACGGCGAGGGCGCCAGCGTCATCCAGGAGCGCACGCACGCGTTCGCCCTGAAATCGTCGCTGTGGCTCATCGACCCGCGCCCCGACCTGCCGACGATGGTGCGGGCGGTGGAGAAAGGCTTCGAGCTGTCGGAGCTCTCCAACACGCCCGTCATCCTCGAGCTGCGCATCCGCGCCTGCCACATGTTCGGCAGCTTCCTCGCCAAGGACAACGTGGCGGCCCGTTACTCCACCAAGGACCGCCTGGCGCCTGCCGGCTTCAACTACGAGCGCCTGTCGCATCCTCCCGCCACCTTCCGCCAGGAGGCCGACAAAGTTACGCGCCGTCTGCCGGCGGCGCAGAAGTTCATTCGCGATCACGGCCTCAACGAGCGCATGGGCCCGGCCGACGGCGACATCGGCATCATCGTGCAGGGCGGGCTCTTCAATGTGCTGAACGGCCGCCTCGCTCTCGCGGGCCTGAGCGATGTCGACGGCACCGTCTCGCTCCCCACCCTCGTGCTCAACGTCGTGCACCCGCTGGTGCCCGACGAGATCACCTCGTTCTGCGCCGGCAAGAAGGCCGTGCTCATCATCGAGGAAGGCGCGCCCGATTTCCTCGAGCAGGCGATCGGCCAGATCCTGCGCAAGGCCGACCTCAACACGCGCCTCTTCGGCAAGGACCTGCTGCCGATGGCGGGCGAGTACACGCCGTTGGTGGTCGGCAAGGGCCTTGCCGCGTTCTGCGCCCGCTATGGCCGCGTCACGCCTGCCCTCGATCAGTGGGTCGCCAGGGTCGACGCGCAGAAAGCCGAGGTCGACAAGGCCCTCGGTGCACCACTGCCTGCCCGCCCTCCGACGTTCTGCACCGGCTGCCCCGAGCGTCCCGTGTTCTCGGCCATGAAGCTCCTGCGCCGCGAGACGGGGCCCGTGCACGTCGCCGCCGACATCGGCTGCCACTCGTTTGCGACCTTCGCCCCCTTCAGCCAGGGCAACTCGATCCTCGGCTACGGCATGTCGCTCGCCTCCGCGGCTGCGGTGTCAGGTACGCAGCAGACGCGCCCCATCAGCGTCATGGGCGATGGCGGCTTTTGGCACAACGGCCTCATCACCGGCGTCGCCGGCGCCGTCTTCAACAAGGACGACTCGGTGCTGGTAGTCATGAACAACGGCTACTCCAGCGCCACCGGCCAGCAGGACATCCTCTCCTCCAAGGAGGAGCAGGACGGCCGCGGCAAAGGCCTCGACATCGAGGCCGCGCTCAAGAGCCTCGGTGTGCCCTGGATCCGGCGCGTGCGCACGTATGGCGTGCCGGGCGTGGTCAACACCCTGCGCGAGGCGCTGCGCACGGGACACAAGGGCCTCAAGGTCATCATCGCCGACGGGGAATGCCAGCTGGCGCGCCAGCGGCGCATCCGCCCCGAGCTCGCGAAGATGGTGGCGGCCGGCAAGCGCGTGGTGCGCACACGCTTCTGGGTCGACCCGGAGGTGTGCACGGGCGACCACTCCTGCATCCGCCTCTCCGGCTGCCCCTCGCTCACCATCAAGCCCAACGAGGACCCGCTGCGCTCCGATCCGATCGCGCATGTCAACAACGACTGCGTCGGCTGCGGCCTGTGCGGCGAGGTCTCGCATGCCGCGCAGCTCTGCCCCTCGTTCGCGCAGATCGACATCATCCAGAACCCGACTACGTGGGATCGCCTGCGGCGCAGGCTGTCGGCGGCGCTGATCCGTCTCCTCGGCGGCGGGCGCACCGGCAAGCCCGCGCTGGTGCCGGCAGAGTGATGCGCGTGTCGGAGGCGAGGCACATCAGGCTCCTGATTGCCGCGCTTGGCGGCGAGGGGGGCGGCGTGCTCGCCTCCTGGCTGCACCACGCCGCCATCGCCAGCGGCCACTTCGTGCAGGGCACCTACATCCCGGGCGTCGCCCAGCGCACCGGCGCCACCACCTACTACCTCGAGCTGGTGCCCGGCGCCGGTGCGCGCCACAGCTCATCCGCCGCGCGTCCCGTGCTCGCGCTCAACGCGGCGCCCGGCGAGGTGGACCTGGTAGTTGCAAGCGAGCTGCTGGAGGCGACGCGCACCATCGGAGCGGGCTTCGTCACGCCCGACCGCACCCACCTGATCGCCTCCTCCGCGCGCGTGTTCACCGTCGACGAGAAGGCCGCCATGGGCGACGGCCGGCTCGATCAGGCGCGCATGCTCGACATGGCCAAGCGCTTCTCGCGCCGCGCCACGATCGCCGACTTCGCCGCCGTCGCGACCCGGGCGGGCAGCCCGCTCAACGCCGTGCTGCTCGGTGCGATTGCCGCCTCCGGCGTGCTGCCGATCGCGGCGGACGCCTTCCGCGCCGCCATCCGCGCCGAGGGCAAGGCGGTGGACGCCAACCTGCGCGGCTTCGAGGCTGGAGTTGCGGGGTCAGACCCTGCTGCTCGTGCGATGGGGTCAGACCCTATTGCGCCGCCGGCAATCGCGGAGAGGGCGAGTGTTGAGGGTCTGACCCCTTCACTCCACGCCTTCCACCCCGAAGCCCGCGCCGTCCTCGCCCATGGCGTCGAGCGCCTCACGGACTACCAGGACGCCGCCTACGCCTCGCGCTATCTCGCCCGCGTCGCCCGCTTCGTCGGCAAGCCCGGCGCCGACGGTGCCTTCATCCGCGAGCTCGGCCGCCACCTCGCCGTGCGCATGAGCGTGGAGGACGTGATCCGCGTCGCTCAGCTGAAGCTGCGCGAGGCCCGCCTCGACCGCGTCGCCAGGGAGGCGAAGGCGCAGCCCCGCGACATCGTCGACGTGACGGAATACCTCAAGCCCGGCCCCGAGGAGGTGTTCGGCCTGCTGCCACCCGGGCTCGGCCGTTGGGCGCTGGCCCGGGTCCGCCACGATCGCTCCTGGGCGCTCAAGGTCACGACCACGCGCCTCTCGGGCTTCCTGCGCCTCAAGGTTCTCGCGGGCCTCAAGCGCTGGCGCCCGCGCACGCTGCGCTTTGCCGAGGAGGAGGCGTGGGTTGCGCACTGGCTTGACCTCGTCGAGCGCACGCTCGCCGTCGATGCCACCGCGGCGCGCGAGGTGGTGGCGACGGCCAGCCTGGTGCGCGGCTATTCCGACACCTACAAGCGCGGTCTCGACAACTGGACCGTCATCATGGAGCGCGTGGTCGAGCCGATGCTGGCGGGCGACCTGCCGCGCGTGCACTTCGCCGATGCCGTCCTGCAGGCGCGCCTCGCCGCGGCCAAGGACCCCGAGGGATGCACGCTGGCCGAGACCATCGCCGCGATCGCCCGCACCTCGGCCGCCCCCGGCAAGATCGCCGCGGAGTAGTCCCGTAGGGCGCAATAGCGATAGCGTATTGCGCCGATCACAAGATTGCGGCGCAATACGCCTTCGGCTATTGCGCCCTACAGGATGACCCAAGCGCCGTTCCATACCCGTATCGCCGCCGCGCCCGTGCTCCACGACCGCGAGCGGGCCGAGCGTGTGCTCGGAGAGATCGAGCGCCGCTGCGGCGAGCAGGCGGACCTCGCTGCCCTCGGGCGCCACATCACCGAGCCGTCCGTGCGGGACCTGCTGATGGGCACGTTCGGGGCCTCGCCCTATCTCGGGAGCCTCGCCGAGCGCCACCCCGCGAGCCTGCTTGCGACGCTCACCGCCTCGCCCGAGCAGCGCTTCGAGGAGCTGCGGCGCACGCTCGACGCCGCCATGGCCTCGGCCGACAACATCACCGACGCCATGCGCGCGCTGCGGCTGTTCAAGACCGACGTCGCCCTCCTGACCGCGCTCTGCGATCTCGCCGCCGTCTGGCCAGTGATGGAGGTCACGCATCGCCTGTCCGAGGCAGCCGACGCCGCCGTATCGACGGCCGTGGGCTTCCTCTTCCGCCAGGCCGCCAAGTCGGGCGAGTGGCAGGGCGATGGCCCAGACGGCTACGTCGTGCTCGGCATGGGCAAGCACGGCGCCTTCGAGCTCAACTACTCCTCCGACATCGATCTCATCGTCTTCTACGATCTCGCGCGCATACGCCTGCGCGCCGGCTCCGAGGTGCAGCGCTTCTTCGTGCGCGTCACCCGCGACCTTGTGCGCCTGCTCAACGAGCGCACCGGCGACGGCTACGTGTTCCGCACTGACCTGCGCCTGCGCCCCGATCCGGGCTCGACGCCGCTCGCGCTCTCAACCGACGCCGCCCTCAACTACTACGAGAGCTTCGGCCAGAACTGGGAGCGCGCGGCCCTCATCAAGGCCCGGCCCGTCGCCGGCGATGTCGCCGCCGGCCAGGCTCTGCTTCAGAGTCTGGCCCCCTACATCTGGCGCAAGTACCTCGACTTCGCGGCCATCGCCGACATCCACGCCATGAAGCGCCAGATCCACGCCTATCGCGGTTTCGGCACCATCGGCGTGGCCGGCCACAACATCAAGGTCGGCCGCGGCGGCATCCGCGAGATCGAGTTCTTCGTGCAGACCCAGCAGCTGATCGCCGGCGGACGCCAGAGCGAGCTGCGCGTGTCGGACACCCTGACCGCCCTGCAGCGTCTCGAGGAGCGCCGCTGGATCACCGCCGCCGCCCGCGACGAGCTCGGGGAGGCCTACCGCTTCCTGCGCACCGTCGAGCATCGCCTGCAGATGGTCGCCGACGAGCAGACCCAAACGCTGCCCGAGGAGCCCGACAAGCTGCTGGGGCTCGCCCGCTTCTGCGGCCTTCCCGATACCGCCGCCTTCTCGGAGCGCCTCACCGGGGAGCTGGAGCGAGTTCAGGCGCACTACGTTCGCCTGTTCGAGCACAGCCCCGAGCTGACCCGCAAAGGCGCCAACATGGTGTTTGCAGGCGAGTCCGACGATCCCGGCACCGTCGAGGCGCTCACCGCCATGGGCTACACGCGTGCGCCCGAGATCATCGGCCTGGTGCGCGGCTGGCATCACGGCCGCTACCCCGCCGTGCGCAGCGCGCGTGCCCGCGAGCTGCTGACCGAGGTGCAGCCGGCCCTGATCGAGGCGCTGGCCGCCACCGCCAATCCCGATCTCGCCTTCATCGGCTTCGACCGCTTCCTGTCCGAGCTGCCGTCCGGCGTGCAGCTGTTCTCGCTTCTGAAACAGAACCCTAGCCTGCTCGAGTTGCTGGCCGCCATCATGGGCACGGCGCCGCGGCTCACGCGCATCCTGAGCAAGCGCCGGCGCGCGCTCGATGCCGTGCTCGATCCGGGCTTCTTCGGCAGCCTGCCCGACCGCACCAGCCTCGATGCTTTGATCGCCGCCGAGTTCAAGAGTGCCGCCGACTTCCAGGAGGTGCTCGATCGCGCGCGCCTGTTCGCCGGCGAGCAGCAGTTCCTGATCGGCGTGCGCGTGCTGACCGGCACCATCTCCGCTGCCCAGGCCGGCGGAGCCTACGCATTGCTGGCCGAATGCATCGTCGCTGCCATGCAGGCCGAGGTGGAGCGCCAGATGGTGCGGGCGCACGGTCGCGTGCCGGGCGGCGGCGCGGTGATCGTCGCCATGGGCAAGCTCGGCGGGCGCGAGATGACGGCGGCCTCCGACCTCGACCTCATCCTCATCTACGACTACGACCAGGAAGCGACCATCTCGAGCGGGGTCAAGCCGCTGGCCGTGACGCAATACTATACGCGCTATACCCAGCGCCTGATCAGCGCCTTCACTGCGCCCACCGCCGAAGGCATCCTCTACGACGTCGACATGCGCCTGCGGCCCTCCGGCCAGAAGGGGCCCGTCGCCACCCAGCTCTCGAGCTTCGTCCACTACCAGGCCAACGAGGCCTGGACCTGGGAGCACATGGCCCTCACCCGCGCCCGCGTCGTCTCCGGTCCCCCGGTGCTGCGGGCAGCCGTCGAGACCGCCATCCGCGACGTGCTCCTGAAGCGCCGCGACCGGGCCAAGACCGCCGCCGACGTCCGCGACATGCGCGCCCGCATCGAGAAAGAGAAGGGCACCCGCGACCCTTGGGAGCTCAAGCAGGTGCGCGGCGGCCTCGTCGACCTCGAGTTCATCGCCCAGCACCTGCAACTCGTGCACGCCGCCGACCATCCGACCGTGCTCAGCCAAAACACGATGGCGGCACTGCAGAATCTGGGCAGCGCGCGGCTGCTGCCTGCGGCTGCGGCAGAGGCTCTGCTGCCGGCCTCCCGCCTCCTCAATAACCTTACCCAGGTGCTCAGGCTTTGCCTGGACGGCCCCTTCGAGCCGGCCAAGGCCCCCGACGGCCTTAAGACACTGCTGGCGCGGGCCGGCGAGGTCCCGGATTTCCAGCGGCTGGCGGCCGATCTGGCGGTCCGGGAGGCCGAGGTGGCGGGCCTTTTCGACACCCTGGTGGTCTAAGGCTCCAGCCGACGGAAACCCGCGGGAGCCGCCGTTCCCAGGGCATATGGAGCAGGCGGATATCCCCCTGATCCCACCCGCTGGAGCGGCAAGAGCAATGTCCAGGAAGGTCGTACTGATCGCGGCGGGTCTCCTGCTTGCGGCCGGAAGCGTAGCAGCCATCTCCGCACCCCATTTCCGAGGCGGCGGGCACATGCGTGGCGGCTTCGATGGACCGATGTTCGGCGAGCGCGGAGATCTTTTCGGAGGCTCGCCGGTCCGTCTCGGCGAGCGTCTGAAGGAGGTCGACGCCAACAAGGACGGCGTCGTTACCCTCGAGGAGTTTCTGGCACCCCGCGACCCGACGTTCGCCCGCTTCGACAAGAACGGCGACGGCGCCATCGAGCGCGCCGAGTTCGAGGCCTTCGCCAAGGAGAACGCCGACTACTGGGTCAAGCGCTTCATCAAGCGCCTCGATGCCGACAACGACGGCCGCATCTCCAAGGAGGAGTTCGCCAAGGCGCGCCGCGAGCGCTTCGCCATGCGCGACCTCGACGGCGACGGCCGCATCGGCCTCGATGACATGGGCCCCGGCATGCGCGAGCGCGTCCGCGAGTGGCGCGAGCGGTCCAGGGACCGCCAGGAAGGCAAGGAGGCCAACAGGGATACGGGCCGGGAAGCGGGCAAGGCCGACGAGCCCGACAAGGGCGAGCGCCGCTCGTTCGATCTCAAGCGCCTGATCGGCGGCACCGATCGCCGTTTCGGCCGCATGGACAAGAACGGCGACGGCTTCATCGACGCCAAGGACCTGGAGCCCGCCGCCGCCGAGCGCGTCGCCTTCGCCTCCAAGCGCTTCTACAGGCAGTTCGACGGCGATGGCGACGGCAAGGTCACCAGGGAGGAGTTCAATCGCTTCGCCAAGGCGCGCTTCGCCGGCCTCGATGTCGACGGCGACGGCAGGATCACCGATGCCGACCTGCCGCCAATGATGCGCGGCCGAGGCCTGTTGAAGTAGGATCGAAGTGGCAAGGAGCACGACATCAGCGAGGCATCGGCGTGCTGGCGCAGAAAAGCGGGTCCGGGCCGCTCCCGCGGTCTGGACCGGAAGAGAGCCTGGACGAAGGCGAGATGCTGACCCGCGTTGCAGCGGGTGGCGAGGAGGCCTTCCGCGGGCTCGTGGACCGGCACCTGCCGACGGTGCTTGCCGTGGCGCGACGCATGCTCAGAGACGATGCAGAGGCCGAGGACGTGGCGCAGGAGACGCTGTTGCGGCTCTGGCGCAATGCGGGCGCGCTGGAGCTCGGACCCGGCGGAGTGCGGCCGTGGCTCAGGCGGGTGGTCTCGAATCTGTGTATCGATCGGGTGCGCGCCCGCCGCAACACGACCGTCGTGGAGCAGGTGCCCGAGGAGAGCGAGCCGCCGAGCCAGGTGCGGCATCTCGCCGAGCGCGAGCTCGGCCAGCGTGTCGATGCGGCGCTCAAGGCGCTGCCCGAGCGGCAGAGACTGGCCCTCACCCTCTTTCACTACGAGGGCATGAGCCAGATCGAGGTGGGCGAGGTGATGGGCATAACGGATGAGGCGGTGGAGTCGCTGCTGGCGCGGGCGCGCCGCACGCTCAAGGTCTCGCTGAAAGAAGAATGGCGCGAGCTGATGCCCGAGAGCGAGTCGTGAGAACCGCGCAGAAAATGAACCGAGATGCGTTCAGACCGGAATAACCAAGACTGACCTACAAGGTGTCGACATGAGCAATATTAGCAACACCATGACGATCGCCGAGTTCGAGCGGCTGCTCGACATCTACGGCAGCGATCGCACGCGCTGGCCGGTGGAGGCGCGCGCGAGCGCGGGCCATCTGGTCGCCCGCGACCGGGCGGCGCGCCGGCTGCTCGCCGAGGCCGAGGCGCTCGACCGCGCGCTGGAGCGCGCGCCCCTGCCGACGCTCGCCCAGGAGGCGGCGATCGCCGAACGCATCGTCGGCGCGGCGAAGCGCACGCCGCGCATCGTGCCGGCGGCGAAGGCCGCGCCGGCTCAGCAGGCCGCCCGCGGCGCCGACAATCACAGCGCCGACAACGTCGTGCGGCTCTCTGGCCTGCGCCAGCACGCGCAGCGGCTGACCGCAAGGTCGTCGCTCGGCGGCGTGGCGGCGGGCGCGCTCGCCGCATCGCTCGTGGTCGGCATTCTGATCGGACACTCCAACTTGACACAGCCGGTGCTGCCGGCGATCGAGCAGCTGACGGGCATCACGCTCGGCTCGAATGCTCCCGTCGTCGCGCAGATCGATCTTCTGGACGAGGACCTGCTATGAGCGATCCCGGTGCGCAAGTGATGCGATCGGCGCGGTCCGCGCCGCGGTGGATGCAGGTGGCGCTGCTGCTTTCGCTCGCAGGCAACCTCGTGATCATCGGGCTGGTGGCCGGTGCGGTGTGGCGCTTCCGTCCCCCGCCGCCTCATCTCGCCGGCAGCGTCGTCACGCCCAACCTGCTCGGCTACGCGAGCACCCTTCCCACCCAGCGCCGCAAAGCGCTGTGGGACGCCACCGCCGAGGAGCGCAGCCACGTCAGGCCCTACCGCCGCGAGGTGCGCGCCGCGCGCGAGGAGACCGTCAAGGCACTGACCGCCGAGCCCTTCGACCGCCAGCAGTTCAAGGTCGCGCAGGCGCGCCAGGCCGAGACCGAGAACCGGGCGCGGCAGGCCGTGCAGGACCTCTACATCAAGATTGCCGACAGCCTGACGCCCGAGGAGCGGCACGCCTTCCCCGGCTGGCGCGAGCATCGCCGCCCGCACGGCCGCAACCCGCTCGATGAGCCCGACCTGCAGGCCGGCGATCCGCCGCCGAAGCGCTGAAGGACCGTCATTCCCGGGAGTACGGCACACACAGTCCGCAAACGGCGGGAGCTGACTTGGGATGCGCGCGCTCTCGAGAAGCTGCCCGGCTCAACCAGTTCGCGACAAGTAGGTTAGCCCCGCCAATGCTGCCATAACGGCAATCATGAACGCGCCAAGTCCGCGCCCCCATCCTCGGGTCGCCCCATTGGGGGCCTCAGACGGCACGTCAGGTTTTGGTTCGCCGGATGCACTTGAAATGCTTGTATTGAGACCGGCACCCTGCGAGATTGGGGGAGTTCGTGTTTGCTGCTCGCCAAGAGCCCCAAGTTGGCGCTGTACGCTGGCGAGCGTCGCTTCTACCCGAGTCAGTATCGCTTGTTGCGTGCCAGCTTGGGCCTTTTGCTCCCCGGCGATAATCTCCTGGGCCGCCGCCAACGTCTGAACCTTCCCAGCCACTTCGCCCAAGGCCTTCGCGGTTTCGGCAAGACGGCCAGCCAATGCTTCGATTGCTTCCGATTGAGTCCTGAGCTGTGCAGCTTGTGCGATCTGGTGGCGGTAGATCTCGACGGCTTCCATACCCACAAACTTTACTTCGACGGATTGTTCGCTTCGGCTCGAGGGAGTTTCACTCGCCATATCAACGCTCCTAAGTGACTGTAATGTCGGCAGAAACTTCTTTTGTGGTGCAACCCCTCCGCGGACGCCCTAACCGACTAAGTAAGTATGTTGAAGGCTGAATCAAGGTCAGAGGGCGGAACTCCCGTAGACCCACCCCCATCCCTCAACAGTGCAATCTTAGCGCACGGATAAATTGGGGCGCGCTATCCGTGGGTTGCAGGAATAGGAGTTGGCTGAAAATCGATCAAGCCGCCAGCTTGTCGAGCCGCATGGGGATGCCGGCGGCGGCCATGTGGCGCTTGGCCTCGGCGATGCTGAACTCGCCGTAGTGGAAGATCGAGGCCGCCAGCACAGCGCTGGCGTGGCCGAGCTTCACGCCGTCGACCAGATGATCGAGGGTGCCCACCCCGCCCGAGGCGATCACCGGCACGCTGACCGCATCGGCGATCGCCCGCGTCAGCTCGAGATCGAACCCCTGCTTGGTGCCGTCGCGGTCCATGGA
>JBGGME010000361.1:0-14606 GCA_041288195.1 Hyphomicrobiaceae bacterium | reverse complement strand
CGCTGCTGCAGGCCAGGCCCGGTTGGGCCGATCTCTCGGCGGTCCGGAACGGCCGCGTCTACTTCGCCGACGGCAACGCCTATTTCAACCGCCCCGGCCCGCGCCTCGCCGAGAGCGCGGAGATGCTGGTGGAGATGATCCATCCAGAGGTCGCAAAGCCGGTGCACAAGGGCACCGCATGGGTCGCGCCGGTCCGCTAGTCCAGGGTGCTTTCAGACCGTCAGGTAGGACTCGCGTAGCGCCGCGTCGGCGGCGATGTCGGCCATGCGGCCCTCGTGGCGGATGGCACCCTTCTCGATGATGTAGGTGCGGTCGGCCACGGCCGCGGCGAAATGCAGGTTCTGCTCGGACAGCAGCACGGCGATGCCTTCCGCCTTCATGCGCAGGACGGCAGCAGCCATCTGCTCGACGATGACAGGCGCCAGGCCCTCGGAAGGCTCGTCCAGCAGCACGGCCTCCGGGTTGCCCATCAGCGTGCGGGCAATGGTGAGCATCTGCTGCTCGCCGCCCGACATCTGGGACGCGCGACGGCCGCGCATCTCGGCGAGGTTCGGGAAGATCGCGAACAGCCGCTCGGCCGTCCATGGCTGCCGGCTCGCCCCGGCAACGGCGGCCTTGGCGCCGACCTCGAGGTTCTCGTAGACGGTGAGGTCGGTGAAGATGCGCCGCTCCTCCGGCACGTAGCCGAGCCCCAGCCGCGCGATGCGGTAGCTTGGGTGCCCGGCGATGTCGCGACCGGCAAAGCGCAGCGCACGGGCATGCGCGGGCACCAGGCCCATGATGGCCTTGAGCGTGGTCGACTTGCCGGCACCGTTACGGCCCATCAGCGCGACCGTCTCGCCGCGCGCCACGTTGAGCGACACGTCGAACAGGATCTGCGCCTGCCCATAGGAGGCGTCGAGCCCTTCGACTTCCAGGATCGCCGCGTCGGCCATGGCGCGCCTCAACCAGCCGGGGCGGCCGCGGCGCGCAGGCCGGACGGCTCGCCGAAGCTACCGCCCAGATACACCTCGCGCACGCGGGCGTTGGCGCGCACCTCCTCTGGGCGGCCCGAGGCGATGATCTCGCCGCGCACCAGCACGATGACGTCGTCGGCATGACCGAACACGGCGTCCATGTCGTGCTCGGTGAAGAGCACGCCGATGCTGCGCTCGCGGGCGATGCCGGCGGTGAGCTGCATGAGCTGGGCGCGCTCCTTGGGTGCCATGCCGGCGGTCGGCTCATCCATCAGCAGCAGCTTGGGGGCGCCGGCGAGTGCGATGGCGAGTTCCACGCGCTTGACGTCGCCATAGGCAAGCTCGCTGCAGGGCCGGTCGGCGTTGGCGTCCATGCCGACGCGCTCCAGCAGCCCCAGCGCCTCCTCGCGATAGAGGCCAGAGGCGTCCGGCCACCAGGCGAGCGTGCGGCGATTACGGCTGATGAGCGCCATCTGCACGTTCTCGGCCACGGTCATGGACAGGAACGTCTGTGCCACCTGGAAAGTGCGGCCGACGCCGAGGCGCCAGATGCGGCGCGGGGCAAGCCCGGTGATGGCGGTGCCGGCGAGCACGACCCGTCCGCTGTCGGGCAGGAGCTGGCCGCCCACCATGTTGAAGATGGTCGACTTGCCGGCGCCGTTGGGGCCGATGACCGCGAGCAGCCTGCCGGCCTCGACGGCGAACGTCACGTCCCTGGCGGCGACGACGCCACCGAACGATTTCTGCAGGCCCTCGACGCTCAGCAGGCTCATGTCGCAGCCCCCCGCTCTGTGGACTGCGGCCGATCTCTTGCACCGAGCCGCGCGCGCAGCTCGATGGTGGCTCCCACAAGCCCGCGCGGGAACACCAGCACGATGGCGATGATGGCAAGGCCCAGCAGCAGCCGCCAGTGGTCGGTGAGCGGCATGACGAAGTCGCGGATCGAATGGAACGCCGCCGCACCCACCAGTGGTCCGATCACCGTCTGCACACCGCCGAGCAGCGTCATGACAAGGAAGTCGATCGAGGTCGGGATGGAGATGAGCGTTGGATCGATCGAGCCCTTGGAGAAGGCGAACAGACCGCCGGCGAGCCCTGCCGCGGCTCCCGCCACGGTGAAGGCGAGCCAGCGATGCGTGCGCACGTCTATGCCGATGGCGTCGGCGCGTATCGTCGAGTCGCGCGCGGCACGCAGGGTGTAGCCGAAGGGTGCGTAGATGCCCTGCCGCAGCAGCACGATTGCGGCCCCGGTCACGACCAGCGCCAGGTAGTAGTAGACGGTGCGTCCTGCGGCCCAGGGCGACGGCCACACTCCCACCACGCCGTTGTCGCCGCCGGTCAGCTCCACCCATTGGAAGGCGACCGCGTACACGATCTGCGCCAGGGCGAGGGTGAGCATGGCGAGGTAGATGCCGGAGAGCCGCACCACGAAGAAGCCGAACAGCGCCGCGCCGAGCCCGGCGATCAGCGGCGCGGCGAGCAAGGCCGGCTCCATGGAGAAACCGAGCTTGGTCACGAGCAGCCCGGCCGCGTAGGCGCCGAGGCCGAAGTAGGCGGCATGCCCGAAGCTGACGATGCCGCCGACGCCGATCAGGAAATTCAGGCTGAAGGCCGCAAGCGCGAAGCTCAGCACCTCGATGGCGACCTTGACGAGGTAGGCATCGCCGAACAGCGGCAGCGCCAGCAGGACGATGACAAGCACGCCGACCATGATGTGCTCCGGACGGCCGAAGCGCACCAGCCGCACGATGCCCTCCGGCAGCACCACGCGGGCCTGGCCCGCCTCCGGCCGCCCCATCAGTCCCCACGGCCGCACCATCAGCACCAGCGCCATCAGCAGGAACACCAGCACCAGCGTGATCTTGGGAAACACCAGGATGCCGAACGCCTGCAGCTGCCCGATCAGCAGCGCGGCGAGGAATGCGCCCGGCACCGAGCCCATGCCGCCGACCACGGTGACCACGAAGGTCTCGGCGATGACCGAGAGGTCCATGTGCGGGTTGGCGGCGAGCTTGGGCGTCTGCAGCGCGCCGCCAAGGCCCGCTAGCGCCGCGCCCAGGAACAGCGTGCCGGTGAACAGCAGCGCCTGGTTGACGCCCAGCGCACTGACCATCTCTCGGTCCTGCGTTGCCGCCCGCACCAGCACGCCGTAGCGCGTCTTGTGCATCAATAGCCACAGGAGACCGAGCACCAGCGGGCCCATGGCGATCAGGAACAGCTCGTAGGCCGGAAAGCGGTGTCCGAAGATGACCACGGCCTGTCGCAGCCCCGGCGCGCGCGGACCCAGGATGTCGAGCGGCCCCCACACCTTGAGCACCAGGTCCTGCACGGCGAGCACGACGCCGAAGGTGGCGAGCAGCTGGAACAGCTCGGGCACCCGGTAGATGCGCCGCAGCAGCGTCAGCTCCATCAATACGCCGATCAGCCCGACGCCGAGCGCCGCTGCCAGGACGCCGGCCATGAACATCGGGAAGGAGTAGGAGACGTCGAGCAGGCGCGGGATGATGCTGACGCCGAAATAGGCGCCCAGCATGTAGAAGGAGCCGTGCGCGAAATTGACGATGCGCGTCACCCCGAACACGATCGTCAGCCCGGCCGAGATGATGAACAGCGACGACGCGCTGGCGAGCCCGTTCAGCGCCTGGACGAAGAGGAAGGAGAGATCGGGCAAACGATCGATCCGCGACTGCAGTCACAACCGCTTCGCTGTCATCCCGGTGCTTGTCACCGGGATCCAGCCATCCGCAAACGCCGGAGCAAGCGGCGAGATGGATCCCGGGCACAAGGCCCGGGATGACACATCACTGCTTGCGCGCGGCCTTCACCTCGGCTTCCGGGAACAGGTACTTGGCGCCGTCCTCGTACTTCCAGTTCTTCATGGTGCCGGCCTTGCCCTGCTTGGTGGTCTCGCCGACCCAGGCGCCCATGGTCGACTGCTGGTCGAGCGCGCGCATGGTCACGGGCCCCGCGACCGACGTGAAGGTGAAATCCTTGAGCGTGGCGATCAGCTTCTCGGTGTCGGTGGAGCCGGCCTTGTTGAGGAGGTCGCGCAGCAGGTAGCCGACGGAGTAGCCCAGGAACGAGCCCAGCCGCGGCGTGTCGTTGAACTTGGCGCGGTAGGCGTCGATGAAGGCCTTGTGCGGGCCGTCCGTGATCTGGTCCCAGGGGTAGCCGGTGACGATCCAGCCCTCCGGCGTCTCCTCGCCGAGCGGGATCAGGTATTCGGGCTCGCCAGTCAGCAGGCTCGCCACGGTGCGCTTCTCGAACAGGCCGCGGGTGTTGCCCTCGCGCACGAAGGTCGTCAGGTCCGCGCCGAACAACACATTGAAGATGCCATCGGGCTTGACGTTCTCGAGCGCGGCGACGGTGGCGCCGGCGTCGATCTTGCCGAGCGCGGGGAACTGCTCGCCGACGATCTCGGCATCGGGCGTGGCGGCCTTGATCAGCTTCTTGAAGTTGGCCGCGGCCGACTGGCCATACTCGTAGTTGGGCGCCACGATCGCCCACTTCTTGACGCCCTTGGCCTTGACAGCCTCGACCAGCATCTTGGTCTGCATGTAGGTGGAGGGGCGCACGCGGAAGGTGTAGCGGTTGCCCTGGCCCATGGTGATGGCGTCGGTCAGGGGCTCGGTGGCGATGAACAGCGTCTTCTTCTGGTTGGCGAAGTCGGCCACCGCCAGGCCGACGTTGGAGAGGAACGTGCCGGCGAGGAAGGCGACGTTCTCACGCGTCAGCAGCTCCTCGGCCACCCGCACCGCATCGCCCGGCGTCGAGCCGTCGTCGCGGAAGACGATCTCGAGCTTTCGGCCGCCCATGACGCCGCCCTTGGCGTTGATCTCCTCCTGCGCGAGCTGCATGCCGTTGCGGTAGGGCACGGCGAACGCCGCGAACCGGTTGTAGGAGTTGAGCTCTCCGACCTTCACGGGCTCGCCCTGCGCCCGCGCCGGAAGAGGCGCAAGTCCCAGCCCGGCCATGGCGAGGGCCGCCACCACGATCCTACGCCGCACCACCACATTGCCGTACATGATCAACTCCTCCGTCCGCGGCCGCCGTCCGGGCCGCGCCAGTCATCCGGTCTGCTGATCCGCGAGACTACCGGTCCCGCCCGATCTCACCAAGCGCTTTGGTGCCGCGCGCTGCTGATCACGCGACGCCCAGTCGTTGGCGCCTGCGGGGGCAAAGGTGATTTGACCGGCACGGATGACTTCAGCCTGTCGCAAACCTGAATCGCGGCTCCACCCGAAGGGCGCAGCGCGCCTCGCCTGCGCAGCGACATTCTGGCCCGCACCGTACTCTCCACCATCGTTCGACAATCGCGCCGGGGCATGCCTATCATCAACCCTTCACCTCGAGATGACGGAGCTTTGCGAATGGCGCGCATGAAGGGTGCCGAGCTGATCACCGAGTACCTGATCGCCAACAAGATCCCCTATGTGTTCGGCATCTGCGGGCATGGCAACGTCGGTATGCTCGACCCCCTCTACCAGGCCCGCGACCGCATCAAGCTCGTCTCGCCGCGCCACGAGCAGGTGGCGGCGCACATGGCGGACGCCTATTTCCGCGTACGCCACGAGCCGGTGGCGACGCTGACCTCTTGCGGCCCGGGCTCGTGCAACATCGTCATGCCGCTGCAGGTGGCGATGTCGGATTCCTCCGCCATGCTTGCCATCACCGCCAACGTGCCGACCCAGCAGTTCAACCGCAGCCCGTTCCAGGAGGTCAACAAGCACTTCCAGGCGGACTTCCCCAACATCGTCCGCCCGGTGGTGAAGCGCAGCTTCCAGCCGACCCGCGTCGACATGCTTCCCCTGGTCCTGCGCCAGGCGATGACAACCATGCTGTCGGGACGCCCCGGCCCCGTGAACGTCGACGTGCCGTTCAATGTTTTCCAGGAGGAGGACGATGTCGAGATGCCGCCGGTGGCGCCGCGCCACGGCGCCCAGCGCAGCGGTGCCTCGCCCGACCAGATCTCCGCCGCCCTCGACATGATCCTGAAGGCGCAGCGCCCCGTGCTGTTCATAGGTCACGGCGTGACGCTGTCGGAGGCGGGAAAGGAGCTGACCGAGCTCGCGCACGCGTTGCGCATCCCCGTCATCTCCTCGCCCAACGGCATGGGCTGCCTCGACATGACGGATGCGCTGTCGCTTGGCTTCATCGGCCGCAACGGCGCCTATCCTGCCAACCAGGCCGGCCGCCATGCCGACGTGGTGGTGGCGCTCGGCGCCCGCTTCGACGACCGTTCGGCGTCCTCCTGGCTACCCGGCTACTCCTGGAACTTCCCGCACTCCAAGCTGATCCACGTCGACGTCGACACCGACGAGCTCGGCCGCAACTATCCGCCCGACATCGCGATCCATGCCGACGCGCGCACCTTCCTGCGCCAGCTGCTGGGCGAGCTGCAGCGGCGCGCGCCCAGGCGCGATGGCGGGCTCGAGGCCTGGCATGCCGATATCAAGAAATGGAAGGCCGAGTGGGACGCCTTCACCAAGCCCAACTTCGATATCCATGCGACGCCGATCCGGCCCGAGCGCGTGGTGGCCGACTGCCAGGCCGTGCTCCCCGACGACGCCATCCTCGCCTGCGACGTCGGCGTCAACCACAACTGGTACATGCAGTTCTGGAAGGCGCGCCGTCCCCAGACCATGCTCAACTCGTGGGGCTTCTCCGGTATGGGCTTCGGCGCGGCGGGCGTGCTCGGCGCCAAGCTTGCGGCCCCCGACCGCCCCTGCGTGGCGATCGCCGGCGACGGCTGCTTCTCGATGGTGCCGCACGTGCTGTGCACGGCGGTAGAGTACGACATCCCCGTGGTGTGGGTGATCTGGAACAACTTCGGCTGGGTCTCGATCCGCGACATCCAGCTCGGCATGTTCGGCGGCCGCGAGCACGGCACCATGTTCCACGAAGGCGCCAACAAGACGCCCTACAACCCCGACTTCGCGGGCTGGGCCAAGGCGTCGGGCGTCGACGCCATGACCGTCACCAAGTCGCAGGACTTCAAGGGCGCGATGGAGCACGCCGTGGCCGCCAACAAGCCGTTCCTGCTCGACGTGCATGTCGACGCCGACGTGCGCCCACCGGCGACGGGGTCGTGGTACCTGCCGCCCACGCCCTACAAGGAGCCCGCATTCGGCAAGGCCTGGCTGCCGGGCTAGACGGAGCCGGTGAAGTAGGGTTCGTCGAGGCAGGCAGCCATGACCAGGCTGATCGCGGCTGTCGTTGTCGCAGCGATGCTGGCGGCGGCGTCCGCTCCCGCACATGCGGCAAGCTCGGAGCTCGTCTCCATCCAGACTCCGCGAGGGGTGAAGCAGGCCTTCATCCTGATCAAGCCGGACAAGCCGGTAGCCTCCGTCATCCTGTTTGCCGGCGGCCATGGCGCGCTCGGGCTCAAGTCGGCGTCGTCGATGAGCTGGGGAGCCGGAAACTTTCTGGTCCGCAGCCGGGACAAGTTCGCCGCGCACGGGTTCCTGGTGGCGGTGGTCGATGCGCCCTCCGACAAGCAGGAGGGCATGAACGGGATCTTCAGGATGGGCGGCCAGCATGCGGGCGACATCTCTGCCGTTGCCGCCTACCTCAAGAAGCAATCGGACCTGCCCGTCTGGCTCGTGGGCACGAGCATGGGCACGTTCTCGGCGGCCGGTGGCGCCATTGCCGGCAAGGGCGTCGATGGCCTGGTGCTGACGTCCACGATCACGCGCGCCCAGCCCTACTGGAAGATCAAGGACAGCCATCCCGACGGCGTTGCCAGCATGGCCCTGGCCAAGGTCTCCGTGCCGACGCTCATCGTCTCCCATCGCAAGGACGGATGCGACATCACCCCGGCGGACGACGCACCGAAGCTGAGCAAGGCCCTGAAAAGCGCGCGCAAGGTCGAGACGGTGCTGCTCGACGGCGGCGCTCCACCCCGCTCCAAGCCCTGCCAGGCGATGTCGCAGCACGGCTTTCTCGGCATCGAGAACGCCGCGGTCGACGCCATCGCCAAATTCATCAAGGCCGGCCGACCCTGAACGCCGGCGCCCGCCATCATGATGGCCGCGTGACGGTGCGCCGCCGTACTTTCGGCGGAAGTGCTGGTTGCTATAGTGACCCATGGCCACTGCCCTTCCCTCCCAGGCGGACCTCGTCGCGATGCAGCCGAGCATCGCCGTGCTCGTGGCCTTCATCGCCGTTGCGGGCTGCTGCCTCTACATCAGCTATCGCGTCGGGCAGACCGTGTCTCCAGCCTCGCGCGCGCTGCAGCAGCGGTTCGCCGAGCTCGAAACGGCCGTCGGGCGGTCGGAGAAGGACCTGCGCCAGGCTCTGGAGCGGCATCGCGAGGCCAATGCCAAGGAAGCCAAGCGCCTGCTCGACGAGGGCGTGCGGGCCGCGGAGACGCAGGCCCAGCACGTGCGCAAGGGCTTCGACGACTTCGGCGAGCGCTTGAACAGTGCGCGGCTCGACTTCGCCCGGGATGCGACGCGCGTGCGCGAGGATGTGCAGGGCGCGGTCGCCGGCCTCGAGACGAGCACGCGGGAGCAGACGCGCGAGCTCGGCCGGCAGCAGAGCGAGACGCTCGCCGGCATCTCAGGCCAGATCGCGGCGCAGGCGAGCGAGAGCGAGCGCCGGCAGGAGCGTGTCATGACGACGCTCGAGACCATCGGCGCGGACCTCAAGGCCATCTATGCAACCAGCGCCGGCGAGCTGCGCGACCGCGTGGGCGCGGACCTCAACGAGGCGCGGGCCTCGCTCGCCCGGCTCGCAGAGACCATCACCACCCAGGGCGGCGAAGTCGCCCAGGCAGTGGCAGGTCAACGGACGCAGCTCGACGGCATGGAGCAGACGATCACCGCGGCCCTGCGCGAGAGTGCCGGCAGCCAGGCGGCCCTGAGCGCCGCCATCGAGGGCACGCAGGTGGCCCTCAACACCGCCATCACGGGCAAGCAGGATGCGCTCGCCGCGGCCATCGAGACCAAGCACGGCGCGCTTGGCGCCGTTATCCAGGAGAAGCAGGACGCCCTCAACGTCGCCGTTACGACGCAGTTCGTGAAGTTCCGCGACGAGGCCTCCGCGCAGCTCGCGCAATTGCTGGCGGTCGACGAGCGGCTCGAAAGCTCATGGGGACGGCTCAAGGGCGACTTCGACGCCATCACCAGGTCGCTCGTCCAGATCAGCCGCGCCGTCGACGTTCTCAAGAACGAGCTGACTGTGAAGCTCGACGACGGCGGCCGGTCGTCCGGCGTCGATGGGCTCCTTGGCCGCGTGCTGCAGCCCTCCGAGTACGAGCGCGACGTCGAGATCGAGCCGGGCTCCAACCAGCGCGTCTCGTTCGCCGTGAAACTGTCGGACAACCCCGTGACGCGGGTGTGGCTGCCGATCGGAACGCTTCCCGTCGTCAGGGGCTACAACGAGCTCGTGGCGGCGACCGTCTACAGCGACCCGGACGCCATGAAGAGCAGCTCGGAGGTCTTCGAGCGCTCGATACTGGCGGCGGCCGAGGACTTCAGTGCGAAGTTCGTCTGCCCGCCGCGCACTCCCAACCTCGCCGTGCTGGTGGCGCCCAACGACGACCTCTTCGACGAGATCGCGCGCCGCGATTCCCTCGTCGACAGCGTGGGCCGCAACTTCCATGTGCTGATCGCGGGCCCCTCGACGCTGCCGACCCTGCTCGCGGCCCTGCGCATGGCCTTCAGAGGCACGAGCGTGGGCCGCCCCGCAGTAGTGCCGAACGGCCCGCGCAGCCAGATGCTGGCGGCAAAGGAGTGAGCGACCCGCCGGGCACAGCGTGTCGCTATCGCTCCAGAACGAGCGCGATGCCGCGGTCCTGCGGTGCGACGATCACCAGTTCGTCCTCGGTAAGGACGAAGCGGAAGCTGCGCAGCTTCGGTATCTGGTCGAGAACGAGCGGCGCGAACTCGTTGAGCTCCACGCTCGGGGGAATCTCGGCACCCAGCGCCAGACGCAACCGCAGATTGGCATGCGGGAAGTCGGGCGGGATGCTGTCGAGCACGAGCGCCCGTTCCCTGTCCGAAAGCGTGAGCTCGGCGATCTGCGGCCGGCCGCCCGGTGCGTACGGGCCCTCCTCCAGGACGTCGACGATCTCGTATGTTTGCGGGTCGACGATGCAGATGGTGTCATCCTCCACCACGTAGCGGTAGTCGCGGTAGTGAGGGAAGATCGCGAGCACCGCTGCCGGCACCACGAACAGCCGTACATTGCGGGGGATGCGGCTGCCGACATGCCGGTTGAAGCGCACGCGCGTCGTGCGCTCGCGGTTGACCGTGAAGCTGCGCCGCAGACGCAGACGCTGATCATCCGTCAGCTTCGCCCGTTCCTGACGCAGCTGATCGTGTCGTGCGGATGTGCGCTGGGCGGCGCCAGGCCGATCCGAGTAGGCCCTGCCCTGCTCTCCGGTGTGCCGCGGCTCGGCTGCGCGTCGTTCCTTGGCGGCCTTCTGTTCCGTTGCGCGCTTCTGCTCGGCGGCACGTTGCTGCTCCGCAGCACGGCGACGCTCGCCAGCCTGTCGCTCATCGGTGCGCCGCTTCTCGATTGCTTGCCGGCGCTCGTTGGCCCGCTGCCGCTCGGCCGCCTGGTTGCGCTGCTGCTGCTCGAGTGCACTCTGACCTGCCGCGCGTTGCCGCTCGCTGGCGCGCCGCTCCTGTGCGGCCCGATTCTGGATGGCCCTGTGCCTTTCGGCCTGCCATGGCCCGGCGGACGGACCCTGCGGACCCCTGGCAGCCGGACGCGGAGGCGCGCTGTGCCGAGGCTCGGCGCGTGGTGCCTGAGGCGCACGCGCTGCTGGCGCGCTGGGCTGCGGTCCGGGCCTGGGGCCAGCAGCCGGACCACCGCCGCGCGGGCCAGGAGGGCCTGCATGGGCTCCGCCGGGCTTGGCGAAATCCTGACCTTGGGCTGCGGCAAGCATCGCTCCTCCCACGAGCGAAAGCGCCGCCAGCGAACACACCTTCCACATCTCGAACTCCTGTTGAATCGCTTCAACGGGCAACGCGGACCTCAAGCGCGGGTTCCTTGCGGCGACCGATGCACGCAGGCGCCGTGAGAGCGAAGATCACGCGGCGTGGAGCGACGACGCGCCGATGCCCAAATCGCAGTCGGCAGCCTTGCGCACCGCGAACAGCGGACGCGCGACATCCTGCTTGAACGCGTGCGCGCGATGGCCCTAGTGTGGTGCACAGGGAGTGACCACAAGCGTGCCGCCACCGATGCCGCCGCCCGGGAGACGCCGATGAAATTCCTCTGGTTCCACCTGATGCCCTACAAGGAGCTTCCCGACGACTTCAAGGAGAAGCACCCCTCCGTCTGGGTCGACATCCACTCCTCGCTGTTCGACCCCAAGCGCGCGCATCACATGTACAACGAGTTCCTGGACGAGCTCGAGCATGCGGCCGAATGCGGCTTCGACGCCATCTGCTGCAACGAGCACCACTCCAACGGCTACGGCCTGATGCCGTCGCCGAACCTGATCGCCACGGCGCTGGCGCGCCGCACCACCAACACGGCGATCTGCGTGCTCGGCAACAGCCTCGCGCTCTACAACCCGCCGACCCGGGTGGCCGAAGAGTTCGCCATGATCGACTGCATCTCGGGCGGCCGCCTCATCGCCGGCTTCCCGGTCGGCACGCCGATGGACACGACCTATGCCTACGGCACCAACCCGAGCCAGCTTCGCGACCGCTACTACGAGGCCACGACCTCGTGCTACGCGCCTGGACCGAGCAGGAGACGTTCGCCTTCAACGGTCGCTTCAACCAGCAGCGCTACGTCAACATCTGGCCGCGGCCGATCCAGCAGCCGCATCCGCCGATCTGGATCCCGGGCGCGGGCTCCGTCGAGACGTGGCGCTGGGCCGCCGAGATGGACTACGTGTTCTGCTACCTCTCCTACTACGGCTACAAGATGGCCCAGAGCGTCATGAAGGGCTTCTGGGAGGAGATGGCGCGGCTCGGCAAGGACCGCAATCCCTACCGCGCCGGCTTCGCGCAAGTGGTCGGCGTGGCCGAGAGCCGGCAACAGGCGCTCGACCTCTACACGGAGGCCGCCGAGTACTTCTACGGCCGCTGCCTGCACGTCGATGCCCGCTTCGCGTCGCCGCCGGGCTACGTCACCGAGGCGACCCAGCGCGCCGGCATCGAGAGCCAGGTCAAGATGGCGGCGGAAGGCAAGGCCGGCGGCGGACCTTCCACCAACGCCGCGTCGGCGACCAAGATGCAGTCGCTCGCCCGCGACATGAAGAGCATCGTCGACAACGGTTACGTGATCATCGGCTCGCCGGACGAGGTGGTCGAGCAGCTGCGCGAGCTTGCGACCAGCTTGAATGTCGGGCAGCTCATGCTGATGATGCAGTTCGGCAACCTGTCGAGCCACACCACCAAGTACAACACGCGGCTGTTTGCCGAGAAGGTGATGCCAAAACTCAAGCCGCTGTTTGCCGAGTGGGAGAACCGCTGGTGGCCGCAGCCGCTGGACCGCCGGCAGCGCGCGACGCTGCCCGCCTTCCAGCCTGCGACCACGGTCGCTGCCGAGTGACGTGCACCACAGCGGAGCCGGCACCGTGAACGAGCCTCATACGTCGACCATCGACATCAACGGGTTTGCGACCCGCGTCTGGCGCAAGGGCGCGGGGCCGAAGATCGGCTTCCTCGCGGGCTACGGCGGCCTGCCGCGGTGGGTGCCGTTTCTCGATCGACTTGCCGAGACCCGCACGGTGATCACCCCATCGCTGCCGGGCTTCCCCGGCGGCGACCGCGGCCACTCGGTGCTCGACAACCAGCTCGACTGGGTGCTGGCCGTACGCCAGCTCATCGACAAGTCCGATCTTGCCGGCGCCGATCTCGTCGGCAGCTCGGTCGGCGGCTCGCTTGCTGCCGAGGTGGCGGCGATCTGGCCGGACAAGGTCAAGCGGCTGGCGCTGATCGCGCCGTTCGGATTGTTCGACGAGAAGGACCCCGCAACCGATCCGTGGGCGCAGAAGGCCGACGCGATCCCGGGCCTGATGACGGCCGACCCGGATACCTACAAGAAGCTCAAGGAGATGCCAGCCGGCGCGAACTCCATCGAGTGGCCGATCGAGCAGACGCGCGCCGCCGAGGCCGCTGCCCGCATCTTCTGGCCGCTCGGCAACACCAAGCTCGAGCGGCGCCTGCCCCTCATCAAGTCGCCGACCCTGCTGCTGTGGGGCGAGAAGGACCGGCTGATCCCCAGGAGCTACGCCGCCGCCATCGCCAAGGCAATGAAAGCGAAGATCGAGACGAAGACCATCCCTGGCGCGGGGCATCTGGCCGAGCTCGACAAGCCCGACGAGGTCGCCGCCGCCGTCCTCGCGTTCATGCGCTGAGCGGCTGCTTGCTTGTCACGTCCGCCATGACGATGGCCTGCGTCGCTTCGGCGTTCGGCGCCGGAGCCTGCGCGAGAGCGGGCGTGCAGAGAACGTGTGTGAACGTCCACCCCGCGAGAACAGCTCTGCAAAGCGTGCGTCGGCTGCCGGTCATCTTGCGCCTCCGTCCTCGACGTCGAAGCTCAGCTCACGCGTGGTGCGCGATCTTCGCCGTGCCGCGACAGTCGCGCATATCGGAACGAACCCCTATCGTGCGGCGCGAAGACGCCTAATCAGGAGTTACCGCGCATCCGGACTCAGGACAGCGGCGGGTTGACGGGGGTGCAAGCGTCCCGCATGGTCGTCCGATCGGGACTGGCCGGGGGTTGCCGACAATGCCGGACGAGAGTCGACGCTACTTCATCCGCAACATCGCCGAGGTGGAGTGGCGGGAGTTTCCCAATCACTTCGGCGGCGCGCTGTCCAAGCCCCTGGTGATGCCGGAGACGGCCGGGTCGCGGCACCTCGACTATCGCATCTCCATGTACCAGCCGATGGCGCGCGTTGCGCTGCACAAGCACAAGGTGCAGGAGCAGATCTACCACGTGCTGGACGGCGAGGGCCTGATGGAGATCGACGGCAAGCGCCACGTGGTGCGCAAGCACGACGTGATCTTCCTGCCGCCGGGGATCGAGCACTCGATCGCCAATACGGGCCTGGTCGACCTCGTGTTTCTCGTCGTCACCTCGCCTGTTGCGGATGACACGAAGGATTGATGGCCCGTGCGCCGTCGGCTGGTTGCGCCGGCGGGCGGCCACTTCTAGGCTCCTATGTTGCGAATCGGCGCATCGGCGCGCAACTCGTAGTGGAGCCACCAATGAGAAAGTTCGTTGCAGCTCTGATCGCGCTGTCGATTGCAGCAATGGCGGCACCGATGGCGGCGGAGGCCAAGACCAAGAAGAAGCGGGCGCAGCCCTATGCGGCGAAGGCCTATTCCGCGCCCCGCAACGACAGCTACCAGGAGTACATCGCCGAGAAGCGCCCATTCGGCTCAGAGAGCTAGTGGCACCAGATGGACCGCGAGGGTCGCGGCGGCCAGAGCCAGATCAATTGACGGCCGGCACGGCCGTCATTCCCGCGAGCGCGGAGCGCGTGCGGGAATCCAACCCCAATCTCGGTTGCTGAGCGACGCTGGATTCCCGCGCTGCGCTTCGCTTGGCGGGAATGACGGCGTCGGCTGCTCAGTGCAGCACCGGCCCCTTGAGGAAGCGGCGGCGGTCGGACGACTTGATGCTGGCCTCGAAAGTCTTGCCCTCGCGGTTGATCAGCAGCGGCACGGCGACGCC
>JBGGME010000360.1:0-4818 GCA_041288195.1 Hyphomicrobiaceae bacterium | reverse complement strand
GCGAACGCGGCCTGGTCAGGCAGCATGACGTCGAAGGTCAGCAGGCAAGGGCCCGCATTCTTGCTCCGGATCACCCTGGCAAGGGACTCGAGGCGCATGCTGCTCCCTCCCGTGGCCGCACATGGGGCGGCATTCGGCGCGCGCCGAGGCGATCAAACGGCCGTGTATCCGCCATCGACCAGCAGATCCGTCCCGGTCATGAAGCTCGAAGCGTCACTCGCCAGAAACACCGCGGCGCTGGCGATCTCGTCGGGCTGGCCGAGCCGTTTCAGCAGGTGCAGCGGGCCCGACGTCTTGCGGGCCGTCTCCATGTCGCCGTGGCGCAGGATCATGCGTCGGGTCTCGACGGCGCCGGGAGACAGCGTGTTGACGCGGATATTCTGGGCCGCGTGATCGGCGGCCATCACCTTGGCGAGCTGGATCAGTGCGCCTTTGGTTGCGCAGTAGGCCGGACGCCCGGCGGCGCCGACGCGTCCCATCTGCGAGGCGATATGGATGATGCTGCCGCCGCCCGCCGCGATCATGTGAGGCAGGACCGCGCGGCTCATCAGGTAGGCTCCCGTCAGATTGACCGCGAGCGTCATATGCCACTGCGCGGGCGACAGCTCCAGGATGGTGCCGGTCGGATCGTCGGCCGCCGCTCCATTGACGAGAACGCGCGGTGGACCGCACGCCGCCACGCACTGCCGCACGGCTGCCGCGACGTCCGTCTCGTCGGTGACGTCGCAGGCGATGGCCTCCGCCTTGCCGCCCGCCTGCGCGATCTCGCGCATGGTCACCTTGGCGCCCTCCCCATTCCTGTCGATGCAACCAACGTGCGCGCCGAACGCGCCGAAGGCGAGCGCAATGGAGCGCCCGATTCCCGTGGCGGCCCCGACCACCAGCGCCGTGCGGCCGTCGAGGCGGAATAGGCGCTCGTCCATCTGCATGTCTCCTGTGTCGCGCGGCCAACCGGGCCGCGCTGCCCCTCCCTGCAAGTGGTCGTCCTCAGCGCCGGTGCTTGTTCCTCGGCACGAACCCGGACCGCTCCGCCTGGCGCGGCTCGCGCACCCAGACCTCGCGGTTTGGATGCAGACCGCCGCCACGGGTGGCCGGCACCGCCGTGTGGCGTGCGCGGTGGAGCAGGCGGGTGTCCGCCGTGCCGCAGTTGGGGTGGATGCCGCCATTGCTCGCGACCGCCTTGGTCCAGGCCGCCTTGCGCTTCTCGTAGACGGCAGGGTCGCGCAGCGCCGTGCAATTGAGCTCGCTCTTGTCGAGATCGACGATGATCTCGTCGCCGTTCTCGATGAAGGCGATCGGGCCGCCGAGCGCCGCTTCCGGTCCGACGTGGCCGATGACGAGGCCTACCGATCCGCCGGAGAAGCGCGCATCCGTCATCAGCGCCACGATAATCCCCCGCTCGCGGCAGAGCGCCGTTATCCGCGAGGTCGGGTCGAGCATCTCCGGCATTCCCGGCGCCCCGCTCGGCCCCTCGTAGCGCACGATGATCATGTCGTTGTTCTGGAAGCTGTCGGGCGCGGTGTCGAGCTCGCGAAGCAGGCCCTGCTCGCCCTCGAACACGCGCGCCCTGCCGCGGAAGAGGTTGTTTTCGAGACCGCCCTCGACGCCGGCAAGCTTGAGAATGGCGGAGTACTCGGGAGATAGATTGCCGCCGAGCACGCGCAGGCCGCCGGTCGGCTTGTAGGGCTTCTCGACGGGATAGATCACCTTGCCGTCGGCGCGTTTGGCGCCGAGGCGCTCGACCTGCCGCGCGAGGGTCTCGCCCGTACAGGTCAGGACATCGCCGTTCAGCAGCCCGGCCTCCAGCAGCTCGCGCACGATCACCTGCACGCCGCCGACCCTGTCGATGTCGACCATGGAATACTTGCCGTAGGGCCGTGCGTCGGTGAGCACCGGCACGACATGCTGCGAGAGGTGATTGAACTCCTCCGGCGTCATGATCTCCTTCCAGAAGTCGGCATAGCCGGCGGCGCGCGCGATCTCGGGGGCGTGCAGCGTCACATTGGTGGAGCCGCCGATGGCCATCGCCACGATCACCGCGTTGCGGATGGAAGCGCGCACGACGATGTCGCGCGGCTTGAGGCCCTTCTCCATGAGCTTGGCCAGGAGGTCCACCAGCTCGGCCGGGAACTCGTTGAGCCTGCGGGGGTCGTCGGACGGCGGCGCCACCATGTGCAGCGGCTGCATGCCGACGACGCCGATGAACGTCTGCATGGTGTTATAGGTGAACATTCCGCCGCAACTGCCGAAGCCGGGGCAGGCGTGACAGGCGATGCGATGGCGGTACTCGGCGTCGGGGTGTCCCGCGACCTGGTAGGCGCTCACGAGGTCGATCGCCTCACCCGACTTGGGGTCGGTGCCGGGATGAATAGAGCCATCCGACATGATGATCGCCGGCTGGTTGTGCTCGAGCAGCGCCGCCAGCGTGCCCACCGGCGGCTTGTCGCAGGCAACGATCGCGATGGTGCCGGCAAGGCCCGTCGCGCTCAGGTGCTCGCAAAGGGCATCGTTGGTCAACTCGCGGCCGATCAGCGAATAGCGCATCTCGCGCGTGCCGTTGCGGATCCCGTCGGAGGTCGCGATCGTGTACTCCGGCTGGACGAGGCGCAGCTGGAGCTGGCCCGGGCCCTTGCCGATGCGGCTCTTGAGGCGCGCATGGACCGCATCGACCTTGGCCAGGACGCCGAGGTAGCACTGGCTGTCGCCCTTGGTGCCGACCACGCCGACCGACGGCTCATGGATGAGGGTCAAGTCGGTACCCAGCTCGCGGGCGATGCCGATGGTCTGGGCCGAGCGTCCCGGATGGCGGTCGATGAGCACGACGTTTGCGTCTTTCACGGGAGTTCCTTTCGACGGTGGGACGCGTTCGGTCGGCGAAGGCGCCAACCCGGCAGATGTCATGATTGGAAGGGATTTATGGGGGTGAACGGCCGCGCGAGGCAAGAGCCGCCGACGATTGGCTGTTCGGCGCCGAGCCAAGGGGGAACGGCGCGGCTAGGGCACCGAGGGAAATACCGATACAGATTGGGCGTCAGTCTTGTTGATAGTCACGGGCGCGGCTTGGGTTGGGGGATTTCGATCACGTGTCGGAGCTGCTGGGGGTGCCGATCGATGCGCGGCTCGCCGTCGTCCTTGTCGCGGTGACGATCGCCGGCTTGCTGCGCGGCTTCGTCGGCTTCGGCGCGGCGCTGATCTCGGTGCCTGTGATCAGCCTGGTGCTGGGTCCGCATGCCGCCATCGCCGTCAGCAATGTGATGGGTTTGCCCGCCGTGTTCCAGCTGTTGCCGGAGGCGGTCCGTCGGGCCGAGCGACCCGTCGTCGTGCCGATCTGCCTGGCGACGTTCCTGGCAACGCCGATCGGCACCTGGGCTCTGGTGGCGGCCGATCCCGCCTTGATGACAGTTGCGATTTCAGTGCTCGTCCTCCTGATGGTTGCCGTTCTTGCCAGCGGATGGCGGCTGAGCGGGCGCATCGGCATGGGCAAGCTCATAGCGGCCGGGGTCGCCGGCGGTCTCGTGCAGGGGGTCGCGGGGATAGGAGGACCCCCGGTCGTCGCCGTGGCACTGTCTCGACCGGGAGAAGCCGCGCAGCAGCGCGCCAACGTGCTGGCATTGATGACCGCCGTCTCGCTGTCCTCGATCCTGCCGCTGTTCTACTACGGGCTGTTGACGCGGCAGACCGTGGTGATTGGCTTGCTGCTGATCCCGATCTACTCGGCGGCGACCGCGCTCGGCGCCCGCTATTTCGCGCTCGGCGGCCAGAGGCACTATCGTCGGGCCGCACTGGCGACGCTGGCCGCAATCGGCATCGCGACCCTGATTGCCTCGCTGCGCGCCTACCTGAAGGGATGACCGGGACGCGCAGGGGGCGTGCCGGGGGTCGCGCGGCATGGCTGTCTTGAACCTGTCGCGAACTCAGCCGATGATGACGCACCAGAAGGCGCCGGGCCGCGCTTCTGACGCTCACCTTTCCAATCCAACGGAGACGCTCGCGATGTTGAGACTGATTGCCTTTGCTGCCGTCCTTGCATCCATGCTGGCGGTCGGCGCCGATCCCGCGGCGGCTCAGTCTCGCGCCATCTGCTACAACTGCCCGCCGCAGTGGGCCGATTGGGGCTCGCAGCTCAAGGCGATCCAGTCGACGCTCGGCATCGAGGTGCCCGCGGACAACAAGAACTCGGGTCAGGCTCTTGCCGCCTTGATTGCCGAGAAGGCCAATCCGGTTGCCGACGTGACGTATCTGGGCGGCATCACCGCCGATCCGGCCAAGGATGCCGGCGTGCTCGCGCCCTACAAGCCCAAGGGCTGGGAGAAGATTCCCGCCGACCTGAAGGACCCGGAGGGCCACTGGTTCACCATTCACTCCGGCACGCTCGGGCTGTTCATCAACAAGACGGCGCTAAGCGGCAAGCCGGTGCCGCAGAGCTGGGCGGACCTGCTCAAGCCCGAGTACAAGGGCCTCGTCGGCTACCTCGATCCCACATCGGCAGCGGCCGGTCAGCTCGGCGTGATGGCGATCAACCTGGCGCTCGGCGGCAGCTATGACAACATCGACACCGCCGTCAAGTTCTTCAAGGAGCTGAGCAAGAACCAGCCGATCGTCCCCAAGCAGACGTCGTACGCGCGCGTCATCTCCGGCGAGATCCCGATCCTGCTCGACTACGACTTCAACGCCTATCGCGGCCAGTACACCGACAAGGCGCCCGTCGAGTTCGTCATCCCCAAGGAAGGCAGCGTGGTGTTCCCCTACGTGATGGCGCTGGTGGCCAAGGGGCCGAACGCCGAGAACGGCAAGAAGGTGCTCGATTTCGTGCTGTCC
>JBGGME010000359.1:0-5852 GCA_041288195.1 Hyphomicrobiaceae bacterium | reverse complement strand
CAGGTCCTCGCTGAAGCGGCCGAGCATCTCCAGCACCGCCTCCTTGTTGTTGAGGAACACGTCGCGCCACATGACGGGATCGGAGGCGGCGATGCGCGTGAAATCGCGGAAGCCGCCGGCCGAGAACTTGATCACCTCGGTGTCGGTGACGCGCTCCAGGTGCCGCGCCGTATTGACGATGTTGTAGGCGATGAGGTGCGGCACGTGGCTGGTGATGGCGAGCACCAAGTCGTGATGGGCCGCATCCATCACCTCCACGTGCGATCCGCACGCGCGCCAGAAGGCACTGAGCTTCTCGACCGCCGCCTTGTCCGCGCCTTCGAACGGCGTCAGCACGCACCAGCGCCCGTCGAACAGCTCGGCAAAGCCCGACTCCGGCCCCGAATGCTCCGTGCCGGCGATCGGATGGCCCGGAATAAAATGCACGCCCTGCGGCACGAACGGGCTCACGTCGCGCAGCACCGCGCCCTTCACGCTTCCGACGTCTGTCACGATCGCGCCCGGCTGCAGGTGCGGCCCGATCTCCTCGGCGACCGCCCCGCACGCGCCGACCGGTATGCACAGGATCACCAGGTCCGCGCCGCGCACGGCCTCCGCCGCCGAGGCATAGGCGGAGCTCACGAGCCCGATCCGGATCGCGGTATCGCGCGTTTTGGGCGTCTGCGCGTGGCCGACGATGGTGTGCGCCAGCCCGCCCCGGCGCATGGCGTGGCTCAGCGACGATCCGATCAGCCCGAGGCCGATCAGCGCCACGCGCTCGAACATCGCACTCATGACCGGCCCAGGAAGCTCTTCAAGGCCGCGACCACCTTGTGGTTGTCGTCCTCAGTGCCGATGGTCATGCGCAGGCAGTTGGGCAGGCCGTACGCCGCCACGCGGCGCAGGATGATGCCGCGCGCCTTCAAATGCTCGTCGGCCGCGATCGCATCCTTGGGCGAGGCGAAGTGGCTGAGCACGAAGTTGCCGACGCTCGGCGTCACCTCGAGCCCGAGCTTGCCGATCTCCGCCGTCACCCAGGGCAGCCACTTGTCGTTGTGCGCCACGGCGTGCTCCACGTGCGCGCGGTCGGCGAGCGCCGCCACGCCCGCGGCAAGCGCAGGCGCGTTGACGTTGAATGGTCCGCGCACGCGGTTGAGGACGTCAGCTATGTCAGCCGGGCAGTAGGCCCAGCCGAGCCGCAGCGCGGCGAGGCCGTAGATCTTGGAGAACGTGCGCGTCATCACCGTATTGGACGTCGTGGCCACCAGCTCCAGCCCAGCCTCGTAGTCGTTGCGGCGCACGTATTCGGAGTAGGCCGCATCGATCACCAGCAGCACGTTGCCGGGCAACCCCTTGTGCAGGCGCCGTACCTCCTCGTTGGGAACGTACGTACCCGTGGGGTTGTTGGGGTTGGCGAGGAACACGACCTTGGTCTTGGGGCCAACGCTCGCCAGCATGGCGTCGACGTCTGCCCTGTAGCCCCTCTCCGGCACCGCCACGGGCTTGGCCCCGTTCGCCAGCGTGGCGATCTTGTACATGAGGAAGCCGTGCGCGCTGTAGACGGCCTCGTCACCGGGCCCCAGGTAGGCATGCGCGATCAGGTTGATCAGCTCGTCGGAGCCGTTGCCGCAGACGATGTGGTCGCGGTTGAGCCCGTACAGCTTGGCGATCGCGTCCCTGAGCACGGTCGAGGCGCCGTCGGGATAGCGGTCGAGCTCCTCCCCCACCGCCCTGTAGGCGGCGATCGCCTTGGGGCTCGGCCCCAGCGGCGTCTCGTTGGAGGAGAGCTTGATCGGCTTCACGCCGCCGGGCACGCTGCTCTCGCCCGGCACGTAGGGGCTGATGTCGAGGATGCCCGGCCGGGGGGTGGGCGCATTGCTTGCCATGGGTCGTCTCATCGGTCGGAGCGCGGAGCCCCGCGCAAACGCGCGGCAAAATAGGCGCATCCCCAGTGCTTGGCTAGCGTCATCCCGTGCCTTCCGCGCTCGCGGTCTTCGCCCGCGAGCACCGCCGGGATGACGCCCCCTGGTGGGACAGCGCTACTTCGCAAGCTCGCGGGAGCGTTTGGTGGCGGCGGCCACCGCCTCTGTCATAAGCTTGGCGAGGCCATCGGGGCCCATCAGCACCTGCAGGGCCGCAAACGTGGTGCCGCCCTTGGAGGTCACATTCTCGCGCAACGTGCCGGCACCGAGATCGGAGCGGTGCAGCAACTCGCCGGCGCCCGACACCGTCCAGCGCGCCAGCTTCTGTGCCAGCTCCGGTTCGAGCCCCGCCGTGACGCCGGCCTCCGCCAGGCACTCCGCCAGATAGAACACGTAGGCCGGGCCCGAGCCCGACACGGCGGTAACCGCATCGATCAGGCCCTCGTCGTCCACCCAGGCCACCTCGCCGATCGCCCGCAGCAAGCAGTCGCACGCCGTCCGCTGCGCCGCGGTCACATGCGCGTTGGGAACCGCCACGGTAATGCCGCGGCCGATGGAGGCCGGCGTATTGGGCATCGACCGGATCACGGCCGTGCCTCTCGGCAGATACTTCTCGAAGCCCGCAATTGTGCGCCCGGCCGCGATCGACAGCACGACCGTGTCCTTGCCGGCGAGCTTGCCCAGCGGCGGGAACACCTCGTCCATCACCTGCGGCTTGACCGCCGCCATGATCACGGCCGGCGGCTCGGGCAGCGAGCCGACAGTCGCGCGCGCCGCAAGCCCGTGCCTGGCCAGCAGCTCCTTGGCCCGCGGCGGCGGATCGGGGTCCTGCACGATGATGAGCCTGGGATCGAGCCCCTGCTCCAGCCATCCCACCAGCATGGCGGACCCCATGTTGCCGGCACCGGCGAGGAGAAGCGTTCCGTCGAGCTTGAGGGTCATGAGGGCTACCTGAGCAAGCGAGGCGATCCGAGCCTCGCGATCCTAGGCGGTGTCGCGGCCGCCGCCAACAAATGCCGCACAATCCCTAGCCGGCCGCGAACTGCACCGTGCCGATGGCCATGGCGACGGCGGCCTGCGTCGGGTCGATGACGGGGATGCCGAGCGCGGCCTCGAGCGGTCGGCGATGGCGCGCCATGCCGGCGCAGCCCATCACGATCACGTCGGCGCCGTCCGCCTCGCGCAGCTCGCGGCCGACCTCGATCATGCGCTCGAGCGTCTTCTCTCCCGCCGCCGTCTCCGCCACGCTCATGTTGAGCGGACGCTCGCCGGCAAAGCGCTCCATCAGCCCCATCTGGCGCATGTAGCGCACGTGCCGGCGGATCGAGCGCTGGCCGATGGCGATGACGCCGAGCCGCTCGCCGCGCGCTAGTCCCGTCAGCACGCCCGCCTCGTTGATGCCGAACACCGGGCGCGCCGTCGCCTCGCGGCACACGTGCAGGCCGGGATCGGAGTAGCAGGCGATCACGAAGGCATCGACCTCGTTGTTGCCCGCCACCAGCCGTCGCAACGGCAGCGTCACGCTCTCCACGTGCTCCTGCGTCTCGATGCCGTAGGGGCCCTCGCGCAGGGTCATGCACTCGATGTCGGGTCCGTCCGAGAACAGCACGGGCGCCAAGGCGTCAGCGAGGCCCTGGGTCACCACCTCGTTGGAGTTGGGGTTCACCACCAGGATGCGGCGGCGCGCGCGTGCTGGCATTGGGTCCTCCCTCGATCGCTCGTGCCCACTATAGCCCAGGCGGAAGCGTTTGCCGGGCTGTACATTGCCGCCATGGCCGGCGAGACTGCCGCGTCTTTTTCCGACGGGGAGCGGTCGTGACGCGTTTCGGCCTTGGCATCGATGTCGGCGGCACCTTCACGGATATCGTCGCCTACGATCCCGCCACCGGCCGCCAGGCGAGCCACAAGCAGCTCACCACCCATGCCGACCCCTCGCGCGGGGTGATGGCGGGCATCGACCGCCTGCTCGCCGACAACGACATCGCGCCTTCCGCCATCGGCCGCGTTGTGCACGCCACCACGCTCTTTTCCAACGCCGTCATCGAGCGCAAGGGCGCGCCGACCGGACTCATCACGACCAGGGGCTTCCGCGACACGCTCGAGATCGGCCGCGAGCGCAAGTACGAGCTCTACGACATCAACATCGTGAAGCCGGCGCCGCTGATCCCCCGCCATCTGCGCCTGGAGGTGCCCGAGCGCATGGCCGTCGACGGCGGCGTGCGCTTGCCCCTGGACGAAGCGGCCCTTCTCGATGCCGTGGCCAAACTGGCCGGCGAGGGCGTCAGCTCGCTTGCCATCGCCTTCCTCCACTCCTACGCCAACGCCCGTCACGAGCGGCAGGCGCTCGAGCTGATCGCGGCGCGCCACCCGACGCTCGCGCTTTCCGCCTCCGTCGACGTGGCCCCCGAGATCCGCGAATACGAGCGCGTCTCCACCACCGCCATCAACGCCTACATCAAGCCGCTGGCCGAGCGCTATCTGTCCTCGCTCGCCGCCCAGGTCGCCGCCCGCGGCATCGCCGCGCCACTGCTGCTGATGCTGTCCAACGGCGGCCTCACCAACATCGAGGAGGCCAAGCGCACGCCGGTGCAGCTCCTGGAATCGGGCCCCGCGGCCGGCGCGCTGGTCGCGGCCAGGCTCGGCGCCGGTGACGGCGGCGCCCACGTCCTCGCCTTCGACATGGGCGGCACCACCGCCAAGCTCAGCATCATCGACGACGGAAAGCCCATCGTCGCCTACAGCTTCGAGGTGGCGCGCGAGCGGCGCTTCATCGAGGGCAGCGGCTTGCCCGTGCGCATCTCCACCCTGGAGCTAATCGAGATCGGCGCCGGCGGCGGCTCGATTGCCCGGCTCGACGACATCGGCCTCCTGAAGGTGGGACCGGCAAGCGCGGGCTCCGAGCCCGGCCCCGCCGCCTACGGCCGTGGTGGCAAGCTGCCGACCATCACGGACGCCGACCTCGTGCTGGGCTTGCTCGATCCCGCCTACTTCCTCGGCGGCACCATGCCGATCGATCTCGAAGCCGCGAAGGCGGCCCTCGCTCCGCTCGCGGAGCGCGCGGGCCTCGCCGTCACGGACCTCGCCTGGGGCATCCACGACCTCGTCAACGAGAACATGGCCAACGCCGCGCGCGTGCACATCGCCGAGCACGGCAAGGACCCGCGCCGCTACACCCTGCTCGCCACCGGCGGCGCCGGCCCGGTGCATGCCTACTACGTCGCCAAGAAGCTCGGCTTGAAGCGCCTGATCGCGCCGCGCGCGGCCGGCGTCGCCTCGGCGCTCGGCCTGCTGATCGCGCCCGCCCGCGTCGACCGCGTGGCGACGGTCGCCCGCGAGCTCGACCGCATCCAGTGGCCCGACCTTGAGGCGACCTTCCGGGATATGGAGACCAAGGCGAAGGCGGTGCTGGCCGCAACGCTGCCCGACGGTGCCGCCCCCGCCATCACGCGGCTCGCCGACATCCGCTACGTCGGCCAGGCGTCCGAACTCGTCGTCCCCTTGCCCGCCGGCCCCTACTCTGCGGCCTCGCGCGGCTCCCTGATGCAGGCCTTCGAGCAGGCCTACGTCGCCGCATTCACGCGCACGCCGCCGACCACCCAGATCGAGATCATCAACGTGCGCCTGAGCGCCAGCCTCGACGTCGAGGGCGCCGCCCTGCCCCGTCACGCCCGCACGTCCGCTACCGCAAGCCCGCTCAAGGGCACGCGCCCCGTCTTCTTCCCCGAGTTCCGCGACTTCCGCCCCACCGCCGTCTACGACCGCTACGCGCTCGCACCGGGCGACGCCTTCGACGGCCCGGCCATCGTCGAGGAGCGCGAGTCGACCCTCGTCATCGGCCCCGGCGGCCGCTTCCAGGTCGCGGCAAGCGGCAGCCTCATCGTCACCATCGGGTGAGAGACAGTGGTATGACCGAGACATCCAGAGCAGCAACCAACCGCCCCTTCGACGCCG
>JBGGME010000358.1:0-9044 GCA_041288195.1 Hyphomicrobiaceae bacterium | reverse complement strand
GCGATCAAAGACCCAGAGAACACGCTGATCATGGACACCACGCAGGGCAAGGTGGTGATCGCCCTGCGCCCCGACCTCGCCCCCAAGCACGTCGAGCGCATCAAGACGCTCGCGCGCGAAGGTTTCTACGACGGCATCGTCTTCCACCGCGTCATCGACGGCTTCATGGCGCAGACCGGCTGCCCCAAGGGCACCGGCACCGGCGGCTCGAGCTATCCCAACCTGCCGGCCGAGTTCAACGCCGAGAAGCATGTGCGCGGCGTGTGCTCGATGGCGCGCGCCCAGAACCCCAACAGCGCCAACAGCCAGTTCTTCATCTGCTTCGACGACGCCTCCTTCCTCGACAAGCAGTACACCGTGTGGGGCAAGGTCATCGAGGGCATGGACAACGTCGACAAGATCAAGCGCGGCGAGCCCGTCCAGAGTCCTGACAAGATCAAGTCGCTCAAGGTGGCCGCCGACGTGAAGTAGCCGGCGGGCGCGCGCCGGGGTCAGACCCCATTCTTGGGCCGGGCGAGTGGTGGTACCTTCAGTATGGGGTCTGACCCCACTGAGGAGCGCTGGCCTCACTGAGGAGCCCATGCCACGGCCTTTGCGCGCGGACTTCGCCGGTGCCTTTCACCATGTCATGAACCGTGGGACCGACCGGTCCCAGCTCTTCGGCAACGATCAGGAGCGCGCCACCTTCCTTGCGTCTGCCGCAGAAGCTGCCGAGCGATATGGGCTTGAGGTGCATGCCTATTGTCTCATGGGCAATCACTATCACTTGCTGTTGCGCAGCTTGGATGGGCGCCTGGCGGATGGCATGCGCCACCTCTCGAGCTGCTTCACTCAAACTGTGAATTATCGCCGCGGGCGCGACGGTCCACTGTTCCGGGGAAGGTTCGCGTCTGTCCGTGTATCGCCTGATGCTCATTTTGTTCAGGCAAGCCGATACATCCACCTCAATCCCGTGTCGGCTGGTCTAGTCCGCCGCGCAGAGCAATGGCGCTGGTCGAGTGCCGCCGCCTATATCGGGCATGCCGCGCAGCCGCGATGGCTCACGACCGGGTTCACTCTCGATCTGTTCGATAACGCGGGCAGTGCGCGCGAGCGCTATCGCGAGTTTCTCGATGAGGGTGTCGATATCAATACGCGCCAGTTCTACATCGACGCACGAATGGCGGGAGAGTTGCGGTCTGGAGAGTTGGGGTCAGACCCCATAGTACGGTCCAGCAAGGGATGAGACATCGAGTTGGGGTCTGACCCCGACGGCGGAAGGTCTGACACCCAAGATGCGCACCGACCTCTTCGACTTCGACCTGCCCGAAAGCGCCATCGCGCTGGAGCCCGCCTCCCCGCGCGATGCCGCGCGCCTGCTCGTGGTGCGGCCTTCCCCCTCTCCCCGCTTGCGGGGAGAGGGCCGGGGTGAGGGGCGGCAACAACCGCCGGAGCAAGCGTCCGCCCCTCACCCCCGGATCAAGTCTGGGGCAAGCTCTAGCCCCCTCCCCATGGAAGAATGGGGAGAGGGGACTGCCCTAGACGACCACCTCGTGCGCGATCTGCCGGCCCTGCTGCGGCCGGGCGATGCGCTGGTGTTCAACGACACGCGGGTGATACGGGCGGCGCTGCAAGGCGAGAGGCTGCGCGGCGAGGCCAGGTCGCGCGTTGCCTTCAACCTTCACAAGCGCATCGACGAGAGCCGCTGGCGGGCGTTCGCGCGTCCCGCCAAGCGCCTCGCGGTCGGCGACCGCATTCGCTTCGGCAATGAGGGCCGCGTGTGCCTGCTCGGCAACCTCGACGCCACGGTCGCCACGATCGGCGAGGCGGGCGAGGTGGAGCTCTCCTTCAGCCTGCACGGGGCCTATCTCGACGAGGCCATCGCCGCGCTGGGCGACCCGCCGCTGCCGCCCTACATCGCGGCCAAGCGCGACCTCGCCCCCGAGGACGCCGAGCGCTACCAGACGATCTTCGCGCGCAGTGAGGGCGCCGTCGCAGCGCCCACCGCCGGCCTGCATTTCACGCCGGAGCTGATGGCGGCACTCGCCGCGCGCGCCATCTCCAGCCACTACGTCACGCTGCACGTGGGCGCCGGCACATTCCTTCCCGTCAAGGCCGAGGACACGAGTGAGCATCGAATGCACGCCGAGTGGGGCGAGGTCTCCGCGGAGACGGCTGCCGCGCTCAACGCCGCCCGCGCTGCCGGCGGACGCATCGTTGCCGTCGGCACCACGGCGCTGCGGCTGCTGGAGACGGCGGCCGTCGTGGTCCCCTCCCCCCTTGCGGGGGAGGGACAGGGAGGGGGGGATCGCAGAACGTCGGCCGTAGGGATTACCCCCACCCCTAACCCCTCCCCACAAGGGGGAGGGGAATCCCAGCAAGGGGGAGGGGCTACCATCCGCCCCTTCGCCGGGGAGACGGCGCTCTTCATCACGCCGGGCTACCGCTTCACGGCGGTCGACTTGCTGATGACCAACTTCCATCTGCCGCGCTCGACGCTGTTCATGCTGGTTGCGGCCTTCAGCGGGCTCGAGACCATGCGCGCCGCCTACGCCCACGCCATCAAGACCGGCTACCGATTCTATTCGTTCGGCGACGCCTGCCTGCTCTATCCCGCGGAGCCGGGGCGATGACGGAGCGCTTCGCCTTCACGCTCATGAAGACCGACGGCGCCGCGCGCCTCGGCGAGATCTCGACACCACGTGGTCTCATCCGCACGCCCGCGTTCATGCCGGTCGGCACGGCGGCGACGGTGAAGGCCGTCACAACCGACCAGCTCGCCGCGTCCGGCGTCGATATCGTGCTCGCCAACACCTACCACCTGATGCTGCGGCCGAGCGCCGAGCGCATCGCCAGGCTCGGCGGCCTGCACCGCTTCATGCGCTGGGACAAGCCGATCCTCACGGACTCCGGCGGCTTCCAAGTGATGAGCCTCGCCAAGCTCAGGAAGATCACCGACGAGGGCGTTGCCTTCCAGTCCCACATCGACGGTGCGCCTCATGAGCTCACCCCCGAGCGCGCCGTCGAGATCCAGTGCCTGCTCGGCTCCGACATCCAGATGCAACTCGACGAGTGCGTCGCGCTCCCTGCGCCGCGCCAGGAGGTCGAGCGCGCGGTGGACCGGTCGCTGGCGTGGGCCGAGCGCTGCCGGCGCGCGTTTGCGGCCGAGATGGATCGCGGGCGCGCACACCCCGGCCAGGCGCTGTTCGGCATCGTGCAGGGCGGCATCGACCCAGCCCTTCGTACACGCTCGGCCGACGCGCTGGTGGCCATGGATCTGCCGGGCTACGCGGTCGGCGGCCTCGCCGTGGGAGAGTCGCAACAGGCCATGCTCGATACGCTGGAGCTGTGCACCGGCCGGCTCCCCGCCAACAAGCCGCGCTATCTCATGGGCGTCGGCACGCCCATCGATCTGATCGAGGCGGTGGCGCGCGGCGCCGACATGTTCGATTGCGTCATGCCGACCCGCTCCGGTCGGCACGGCCAGGCCTTCACCTGGGCCGGCAAGGTCAATCTCAGGAATGCCGCCCACGCCGAGGACCCGGGGCCCCTGGACCCCGAGAGCGGCTGCCCCGCCGCTCGCGACTACTCGCGTGCCTACCTGCACCACCTCGTCAAGTCGCAGGAGTATCTGGCGGCCATGCTGCTGTCGTGGGCCAACGTCGCCTTCTACCAGGAGCTGATAGCTGCCATGCGCGCCGCCATCGCCGAGGGCCGCTTCGCGGCCTGGGCCATGGAGACGAAGGCACGGCTCCAGCCGGAATGCTGAGGTCCGCGGCAGCGCCCTGTTCGTAGGTACTCGACGTAACGCCGGCTCGCCCAGCCTGTGCCATCTCGCGGCCTCCCCGCCGTGGCGTCTGTAAAAATAGTAGAAATGCATGTAACTTTTCCGTAAATTCCAGGCCACGTTGTTGGGGGGAGCACATGGTCTGGCTTGGCGTCGCAATGATGATGGCTGCTGTAGCCATCTACGTGGCCCTGATCCCGTGGAGCGGCGAGGTCCGCATCAAGAGCGACAGCGGGCAGGCGTTCGGCATCATGGCGCTGATGCTCACGCTCATCCTGGGCGCGATCTTCGCCTTGCGGCTCAACTGATGGCGTTGTTCGGCACGGGCATGGCGCTGCTCGCGGCCTTCGTTGTGCTGCTGCGGCTCGGGCGGCCTCGCTCGGACGGCACCCCGAAGCCCATCGCCGCCAACGAGCACATCACGTCAGCCTATGCAGTCCTGCTGGTGGCGTTGCTTGTCGGCGGCTTCGCCTTGGCTTTCGCATCCCTGGAGTAGGCCGATGGAGCCGATCTGGCGGGATCGTGTCTGGCTGTGTCTCTTGATCGGGCCCTTCGTGTGGGCAGGGGTCGTCATGCTGCTCACGGGCTGGCCGCAGGAGGGCGTGCAGCTCATCGCGCTATACGCGCAGGGGATGTGCGTCAGCGTCGCCGCCGTGTCGGTGTTCCTGCCGCTGATGGGAAGTCCCTCGGCGACCAAGAGCTTGGGCTGACGACGTCCCCACCAGCCCGGCGCGAAGCTCTCGCTTCTCTCACCGCTGCGGCACTGCCTCCGATGTCATGGCGACAGCGGCGGCGCGATGCGTGGCCCGCTCGCGCTGGAACAGGTAGAGCCCCGACAGGATGACAATGCCCGCGCCCGCGAGCGTCCAGGCATCCGGCACCTGGCCGAACGCGAGATAGCCGGCCGCCGTGTACGTGATGAGCGAGATGTAGAGGAAGGGGGCGATGGTGGAGGCCGGCGCATAGCGGTGCGCCACGATGAAGAGGTAGTGGCCGGCGCCGCCGAGGAAGCCCATCGACAGCAGCAGGACCCACACGAGGGTGCTCTTCGGCCAGGCCCATTCCAACATCGCGAAGGGGGCCATGATCACGCTGCCGGCGAGCAGCGAATAGAACAACGTGACCTCGGCGCGATCGAAGGGGGCGAGGTAGCGCGTCACCAGGCTGAAGACGGCGTAGCAGAGCATGCTGCCGAGCGAGAACAGCACGGCAGGGTGCACGGCGGCGATGCCCGGCCGAATGGCGAGGAGGATGCCGGCGAAGCCGACACCGATTGCGATCGCGCGCCGCCAGCTGATCCACTCGCCCAGGAACGGCCCTGCCAGCAGCGCCACCACCAGCGGCGTGAGGAAGCCGATGGTCGTAGTCTGGTCGAGGCGCAGGTGGCGCAGCGCCAGGAAGTTGAAGGCGGTCGAGCCCAGAAGCAGTAGCGAGCGCAGCAGCTGTGCCGCGGGCTTGCGCGTGCGCATCAGTCCCGGCACCGCGATCAGCCCCAACGCCGTCACCATCGCCAGGAACTGGCCCAGAAAGCGCATCCAGATCACCTGCGCCGCGGGCAGATCGGTGGCGGTGCCCAGATATTTGGCGGTCGTGTCGAGCCCGGCGAAGATCGCCCACGCGATGCACATGAGGCCGATGGCCAGCATCGGCCGCGAGGCGGCGTGGGTCGGCTGGGGCGATGCTTTCTGCATGCAAGGTGTCGACTCGGGCGCCCGGCTGGGCAGGCCGCGCCCTTATAGCCGGCGCGCTCGCGGGTGTGAGCCCCAAGTCGACAGGGAGGCCATGTCGCGCCCGCATGTATTCGGCCGCCATCTTGCCGCATGTGCTGCCGTCTGCGGCCCAAGATCGCTTGGCGTGTAGGGGTTTGCGTGGGTTACGGTCGAGCGCCAAATCCGCGCGAGCGACCGAGACCGCATGATGCCCACCGATTTGAAGCCCGACGCCGGAGCTCCTGGTCTCGCATCCCTTGCGGCCGAGGTCCGGCGCGACCTCGAGCGCCTGCTGTTTCCTGCGCCCAACTGGGTGCCGCCGGCCACGGGCCCCAACGGCCGGCCGGTGCTCGATGCGCTGATCGTCGGCGGCGGCATGTGCGGGCAGACGGCCGCCTTCGCCCTCATGCGCGAGGGCGTGCGCAACGTGCGCACGATCGATCGTGCAGCCCACGGCCGCGAGGGCCCCTGGGGCACCTACGCGCGCATGGAGACGCTGCGCTCGCCCAAGCATCTGACGGGTCCCGACATCGGCTTTCCCGCGCTGACGTTCCGCGCCTGGTACGAGACCCAGCATGGCGCCGAGGGCTGGCAGCGTCTCTACAAGATCGCCACGTCGGACTGGCTCGCCTACCTGCTATGGGTGCGCGACGCCGTGCCGATCGCCATCGACAACGATATCGAGGCGACGAGCATCGATCTGGATGGGGCCTTCGTGCGCGTCGAGCTCGTTGGCGCGAGCGGGTCGGAGACGGTGTACGCCCGCAGGGTCGTGCTGGCCGGCGGCCGCGACGGTTCGGGTGAGCCCTTCGAGCCGCCGTTCCCTTCGCTCGCGCGCGCGGCACTTGGGGAGCGCGTTCGCGTGTTCCACTCCGCCGAGGACATCGATTTCGCGCGCTTCCGGGGCGGCAAGGTCGGCGTGCTCGGTGCCAGCGCATCGGCCTTCGACAACGCCGGCGCGGCGCTCGAGGCCGGAGCCGGGCAGGCACTCCTGTTCTCGCGGCGAGCGCACTTGCCGCAGATCAACAAGTCGAAGTGGACCGTGTTTGCGGGCCTCTTCCACGGTTTCGCCGAGCTCGACGACGCCAGGCGCTGGGACATCTACAGCTACATCCTCTCGCAGGGCGTGCCGCCGCCCCACGAGTCGGTGCTGCGCTGCGACCGCCATGGTGGCTTTGCCATCCACTTCGCCGAGCCATGGCTCGATGTCGTCCCCGACGCGGCGGGCGTGGACGTCGTCACGAGCAAGGCGCGCTATCGCTTCGATGCCGTCGTACTGGCAACCGGCTTCTCGGTCGATCTGGCGCGACGGCCGGAGCTTGCTCCCCTCCACGACAAGATCGCGCTCTGGTCGCATCGCATCCCCCCTCACGCTGCCGCGCGCCACCCTGAGTGCGCGCGCTTCCCCTATCTCGGTCCCGGCTTCGAGCTCGTCGAGCGGGTCGGGGGCGCGGCGCCAGGCCTCGGTCGCATCCACTGCTTCAATGCCGGCGCAACGATGAGCATGGGGGCGCTTGCCGGGGACATCCCGGGCCTGGGCTACGGTGCCGGCCGCCTCGCGCGCTCGATCGCGGCAAGTCTGTTGGCGGAGAGCATCGATACGCTGCACGCCGGCCTCGAGGCCCACGACGACCGCGAGCTCGAGCCCACCCGCTACTTCGTGAAACGCTGAGCATCCCCCTCTCCCCATTGTCTTCACAATGGGGAGAGGGGATGCTCAGCCCATCGCCGCCAGCTTGCGATCGACGAACTCGAGGCGATCCTGGCCCCAGAAGAGCTCGCCGGCGATGACGAAGGTCGGCGCGCCGAACACGCCGAGCGCCTCGGCCTCCTCGGAGTATTGGCGGTAGAGACCCTGCACGCGTTCGGACCGCTCGGCGGCGACCAGCGCCGCGCCGTCGTAGCCGTTCTCCTCGGCGACGGCCCGGCGCACGGCGGGGTCCGCAATGTCGCGCTGCTCGGCCCACAGCGCGCGCAGGATGGCGTGCGAGAGGACGAAGGCGTCGAGGTCGGCGTCCTGTGCGGCAATCACGGTCCAGCCCGCGTACTTGTTCCAGTCGCGGTCGGCCGGCATCGCCTGCGGGTAGTGCCTGGGCTCCAGCACCAGCGGCATGCCGAGATAGGTGCGCCAGCGATCGAGCTCGACCTGGTGGTAGCGCCGGCGCGGACCTGGGCGCGTCCGCAGCGGCACGCCGCCGGTCTTGGGCACCACGGCCTGGAAGTCGTAGGGCTTGAGAGTGAGCCTGGCCCGGTGCCGGCGCACGATGTCCTGCAGCCGTGGCCCCGCCAGATACGCCCAGGGCGAGGACAGGCTGTAGTAGCAGTCGATGTCGGCCAAGGTCCGGCTCCCGTCGCGCTGACCATGCCTGTCAGCATGGCAAGAATTGCCGGCGGTGTCATGCCGTGAGAAGGGGCCGTGAGAAGGGGCCGCGGGAAGGGCGCTTGCTCGCGTCCTCAATAGCCGTTCGCGGGATACGACATGAAATCCCGCAGGGCCTTGTCGTTGAGATAGCCGGACTGGGGAGCCGCCGGCGCAGGAGCGGGTTGTGCCGCCCGCTGTCGCGGGATGGGCCGGTTGACGGCCTTGGGCGGCGCCGCGTTCACCGCCGGCGGCGTCGCAATCACCGGCTGCGTGTCCTGCTTGCCGGCCTCCTCTCTGCCCGCAGCGCTTTGCGACGCCGTCCGCGGCGGCTCGATCGGCGCGGTGCCCTCGACAGGCGGGGTGCCGGGCGGGGCGACGGAGGGCGGAATGAGGGCCAGCGTAGGCAACGGCTCGGATGGCGTTGCCGCCGTCGTATCGGGCTTGGCCGGCAGCGAAGCAGCCGGAGCGGCGGCTGGTTGCGACACCGGCTCCACGGCAGCCGGCGGGCTCGGGACCGCCTGTGCCGGCTCGAATTTCGGTGCCGCAGGTGGGGGTGCGGGTGCGTATTTGGCCGAAGCAGACGGTGCAGGCGCGGGCTCGCCGGATTTCCGCGCGCCGGCGGGGACCTGCACTGCCGAGCCCGAGCTCCCCGGCAACGGCCAGACGCGGCTCGCCACGTGGCCGACGCCCGCCGAGGCCAGCGCGACAGCCACCACGAGGGCGAGGCTCGGGCCGCCGGCGGCCCTGGGTGCAGGCTTGGTCGTTCCTCGTTTCACTTTGCTTGCCACGATGCGGAACTCTCCCCGCCCGGATGTCTCGAACCGAGACATGCTCGATGGGCCAAACGCAGGCTTGCAATCCTCGTTCCGGGAGCAAGTCTGGCAATGTGCAGCGGCAACCCCCGAATGCGCAACGGCAACCCGAAGAGCACGTCCGCCGGATTGCCGCCCCCCAGGCCTTTTTCGTGGCCCAGGCGCGTGCTAGAAGCCGCCGTCGTCGCAGGCTCGCCGGTTCCCATCGGCTGCCTGGCGCTGGAACGGGCCCGTAGCTCAGCGGTAGAGCATCTGACTTTTAATCAGGTGGTCGTTGGTTCGATCCCAACCGGGCTCACCATAAAACTTAATGAAAAACAAGTACTTACGGAGACAATTCCAGCGTGAGCGTTACGCAAGAGATGACGCGCGTAACGCCTGCGTAACGCAACGGC
>JBGGME010000357.1:0-22880 GCA_041288195.1 Hyphomicrobiaceae bacterium | reverse complement strand
TTTCGCGGCGCGTAGTAGATGCCGTAGACGATCTGGCCGTCCGGACGGCGGAACTCGCGCACCTCGCCCCTGCTGACGAGGCTCGCGTCGATCTCGGTCGTCTGCGGCCCGGCGACGGGCTGGAGCCTGCCGCGGGCGATGCGCATGACGCCTTGCGGCGCCGTCGGCCGGGTCACCTGGGCGGCGAAGCCGCTGCCGCTCGTGACGGGGTCGTCGATGCGAGCGGTGCGGGAGCTGAGCGCGTCGAAGCGCGTGGCCGTGCCGCCTTTCAGGTCCAGCACCTCGAACTGGGGCGCGCCGCGCACGAGCGAGGCTAGCCCTGCGCGCCCGTCCAGGCGGAGCGCATAGCTGCGCGAGCCGAACACCCACTGTGGCCGCATGAGCTCGACCCCGCGCCTTCCGTGCACGCGCGCGATGCGTTTGCCGTCCCAGCGGTAGAGCTGGCCCCAACCGGTCTTGTCCCAGACGAAGCAGAGGCGGCCGTCGGGGCCCCACTCCGGCTGGAAGACGGCGCTGCCGTCGCCGCCCGCCAGGCGCTCGGACCGGCTGAGCTTGCCGCTGTCGGCTACGCCGGCCACGTGGAGCGCGGCGCTGTCCCATGGCATGTCCGGCAGGTCCCAGGCGAGGTAGGCGAGCCGGCGGCCGTCGGGGGAGAGGCGCGGACTGGCATAGAAGTCGCGGCCCTCGGCCAGTGTGGTGACCTCGCCCTGCGAGCCCAATGCAATGGCGACGAGCAGGTTGTCGGGTTGCGCTTGGTGGCCGGCATCGCCCTTGGCGGGGTGCACCTCTGCCACGGCGATCAGGCGGCCGCGCGCCGCTTCGTGGGCAAAATCGGCAAAGCGCATGCGGGGCGCATTGGTGATCCGGCGCGGCGGCGCGCCCTTTTCGATGGCGTAGACCTGCTGATCCCTGTCGTTGACGAAATAGATCACGCCGCCCGCGACCAGGAACTCGCCGCCGCCGTACTCGTGCACGCGCGAGCGCGCCGAGAACGGCGCCGGCAGCAGCTCCTCGACCTGGCCGCCCTTCGCAGCCGCCCTCAGAATGACCTGCCGGCCCCCCTCCTCGGGCCGCGACTCCGTCCAGTACACCGCGCCGTTCGCCGACTGCAGCGTGCCGAACCGCTTGCTGCCGCGCGCCACCAGGGCCGGCGTGACGGGCGACGGCCAGGTGCCGTAGGGCAGTGTCTTCTTGGCGGGCATGGCGCGGCGAGGTCCGTGGGATCTCAGCAATCCGAGGAAGGCCCACACTGGACGTCATCCCGGCGCCGCTCGCAAGCGGTAGCTTGCGAGCAGAGGAAGGCCGGGATCCAGGACGCGTCTCCGAGAACCAGCGTGCATGGGCCCCGGCCTGTTCCCGCGAGCGCCCTATCGGGCACTCGCGGCGCCGGGGTGACGGAACGCGTGGTGAAGCGCTATCAATTGCGGGGGAAACGAGACGGAGGTGCGCATGCCGCTACCAACCCGCAAGCTCGGGCGGACCAATCTCGACGTCACGGTGCTGGGCTTCGGCTCGGCGCCGCTCGGCGACATCTACGAGGTGCTCGACGACGCAACTGCCATCGCCACCGTCGAGACCGCGGCCGAGGCCGGCGTGACGCTGTTCGATTCCGCGCCCCTCTACGGCCAGGGCAGCGCCGAGCATCGCGTCGGCACCGCCCTGAGACGCCGTCCGCCCGGCAGCTTCGTGCTGTCGAGCAAGGTCGGCCGGCTGCTCACGCCTGCGCCCGGCGGCCGCACCAAGACCACGCGCTACGTCGGCGGCCTGTCGTTCAACGTCGTGCACGACTACACGTACGATGCCGCCATGCGCACGAGCACTCGCTGCATCGCTTCGGCCTGCCGAAGATCGACGTGCTGCTGATCCACGATGCCGATGCCTGGAGCCATGGACCGGTGGAGGGCCCCAAGCGCTACCGCGAGGCCATGGACGGTGCCTATCGCGCGCTGGAGAAGCTGCGGTCCGAGAAGGTGATCACGGGCATCGGCATTGGCGTCAACGATCCCGTCTACGCCGCGAAGTTCCTGCGCGAGGGCGATTTCGACTGCATGCTGCTGGCAGGCCGCTACTCGATCCTGGAGCAGCCGGCATTGCAGGAGGTGCTGCCGCTGGCGGCCGAGAAGTGCGTCGGCGTGATGCTGGGCGGCGTGTTCAACTCAGGGATACTGGCCACCGGACCGGTCGCGGGCGCACGCTACAACTACGCGCCGGCCCCGCCCGAGATCCTGGAGCGCGTGCGCAGGATCGAGCGCGTGTGCGCCTCCCACGGCGTGCCGCTGCCGACGGCCGCCATGCACTTCTCTCTCGGCGGCCCGGCAGTTGCGAGCCTGGTGCTGGGCGCAGTCGCGCCCGAGGAGGTGAAGCGCAATGTCGCGGCCCTATCCGCCAAGGTGCCATCCGCGCTCTGGTCCGACCTCAAGGCCGAGGGCCTGCTTGCGGCAGAAGCGCCCGTGCCGGCGTAGGGCGAATAGCCCCCGACTTGATCGGGGGCGTATTGCGCCGATGGCGCGAACAACAACGTGCAATACGCCCGGATCAAGTCCGGGCTATTGCACCCTACTTCAATCGTGTCGACGGCTCGTACTGCGTCTCGAGGCGGTTGGCGTGGCGGTGCAGGAGGCGCCATTCGCCGTCGATCAGGCGGAAGACGTGCGTCACGCGGTTCGACCATTGCGTCGGCTGGTCCATGCCGGCCATGCGCACCTTGAAGGTCTCGATATCGGTCGTGTAGGCGAGCTCGGCCGTCACCACGGTGGTCACGTTGTCGTAGGCGACGGTGCCGCCCTTGAACTGTTGGCCCGCCCAATCCCAGCGGCGCGAGACGGCCTCCCAGCCCTTCTCATAGCCGCCCCAGCCGTAGAAGCTCGTGGCGTCGCCCGTGTGGGCGTAGAGCGCCCTGATGGCGGCGGTGTCGCCGTTGGCGACTTCGGCCATGGCGGCGTGCAAACGGGCAACAGTGTCGGCAAAGGCTGCTGCTGGCGCTTCTCCCGTCATTTCCAGGACCTCCCTCCCTGCTAGCCAATCGGCGCACACAAGCAGGTAGGCTGATGGCAATCTCGACGCAATTGACCTTTGCAGCGCGAATTAGGTCAGCTATGCTGTCCTTTACCTGCGAGAGAGCGCACGTGGCCGCGGCTCACCTGAAACCGACGGGCGGTCAGCGTGTTGCGTGTGCACTCGCAAACTGGGGTGATCGGCCGCAAGGACCCGCCCCGCCCGATGCTGCAGCGCAACCCCGCATCCGATCCGGGAGATAAGGGGGAGCGGCGGCAGCACACCCTGTGGCGGGAGAGGACCATGGAGCGGCGGACGTTCGGCTCCGCGCGACAATGGGCACTTTTGCGCCGCACGTTGGGTGCGTGGCGAAGGTGCGCGGTGCGCGCAGAAGCTGGAACGCCCCCCGAGGCGGAACGCAAGAGCCGAAAGGCGAGAGGCCATGACGTTCGAAGATGAAGTGCCCGAGAGCGCGCAGCATCCGGAAGCTGCAGGAGCCCGCCCGCGGCCGAGCGGCCTGTTCGACCCGGCCCGCGAGTACGACGCGTGCGGCGTCGGCTTCATCGCCGACCTGAAGGCGAGGAAATCGCATCAGCTGGTAGAGGACGCGCTCGCCATCCTCGAGAACCTCGAGCATCGCGGAGCCGTGGGCGCGGACCCGCTCGCGGGCGACGGCGCGGGCATCCTCATCCAGATACCGGATGAGTTTCTGCGCGAGGAATGCGCGGGCCTCGGCATCAAGCTTCCCAAGCTCGGCCACTACGCCGTCGGCCACCTCTTCATGCCGCAGGACGAGCGCCTGCGCGCGCACTGCGAGCGCGTGTGGATGCGCATCATCCGCGAGGAGGGATTGGAGTTCCTCGGCTGGCGCTCCGTTCCGGTCGACGACAGCCGTCTCTCGGAGATGGTGAAGGCGACCGAGCCGGTCCATCGCCAGCTCTTCATCGCGCGCCCCAAGGCGATGAGGGACCAGCATGAGTTCGAGCGGTGCCTCTATCTCATCCGCAAGGTCGTCTCCAACGCCCTCTACTTCGCCTACAAGGGCAAGGACATCGGCCACTACACGGTGTCGCTGTCGAGCCGGACGCTGGTCTACAAGGGCATGTTCCTGTCCTACCAGGTGAAGGCCTACTACAACGACCTGTCCGACCCGCGCCTCACCTCGGCGATGGCGCTCGTGCACCAGCGCTTCTCCACCAACACGTTCCCGTCGTGGAAGCTGGCCCACCCCTACCGCATGGTCGCCCACAACGGCGAGATCAACACGCTGCGGGGCAACGTCAACTGGATGGCGGCGCGGCAGGCCTCGGTGTCCTCTCCGCTTTTCGGGGCCGACATCACCAAGCTGTGGCCGATCTCCTACGAGGGCCAGTCCGATACCGCCTGCTTCGACAACGCGCTCGAGTTCCTCGTCATGGGAGGCTACAGCCTCGCGCATGCGGCGATGATGCTGATCCCCGAGGCATGGGCCGGCAACCCGCTGATGGACGGCAAGCGGCGCGCCTTCTACGAGTACCATGCCTGCCTGATGGAGCCGTGGGACGGCCCGGCGGCCATGGCGTTCACGGACGGGCGCCAGATCGGCGCCACGCTCGACCGCAACGGGCTGAGGCCCGCTCGCTACTTCGTCACCAAGGACGACCGCGTGGTGATGTCGTCGGAGGCCGGCGTGTTCCCGGTGCCCGAGGAGAACATCGCGCAGAAGTGGCGCCTTCAACCCGGCAAGATGCTGCTGATCGACCTCGAGGAAGGGCGCATCATCTCCGATGACGACCTCAAGGCCGATCTCGCCTCGCGCTATCCCTACGAGCAGTGGCTGAAGCGCACGCAGGTGCAGGTCGGCGACTTGCCGCTGCCCAAGAAGATCCCGCGCAAGAAGACCAATGTCTCGCTGCTCGATGTGCAGCAGGCGTTCGGCTACACGCAGGAGAGCCTCAAGTTCCTGATGGCGCCGATGGCGCACACCGGCCAGGAGGCGGTGGGCTCGATGGGCACCGACACGCCGGTGTCGGTCTTGTCCAACAAGCCCAAGCTGCTGCACACCTACTTCAAGCAGAACTTCGCGCAGGTGACGAACCCGCCGATCGACTCGATCCGCGAGGAGCTGGTGATGAGCCTCGTCTCCTTCATCGGACCGCGGCCGAACCTGCTCGATCTCGAAGGCACCGCCAAGCACAAGCGGCTCGAGGTGTACCAGCCGATCCTCTCCAACGAGGACCTGGAACGCATCCGCCAGATCGGCCTGGTGAAGGACAACGAGTTCTCATCCGTCACGATCGACATCACCTATCCCGCAGACAAGGGTGCGGCCGGCATGGCGGCGGCCCTCGACGTGGTGTGTGCCGAGGCCGAGGAGGCGGTGCGCTCCAAGGAGTACAACATCCTCATCCTGTCGGACCGCGCCACCGGCCCCGACCGCATTCCCATCCCCTCGCTGCTCGCCACCTCGGCCGTGCATCACCACCTGATCCGGCAGGGGCTGCGCACATCCGTCGGGCTGGTGGTCGAGACGGGAGAGCCCCACGAGGTGCACCAGTTCGCGGTGCTCGCCGGCTACGGCGCCGAGGCCATCAACCCCTACCTCGCCTTCGACACGCTCGAGCAGCTCCTGCCCGAGCTCGACGAGAAGCTGACCCTGAAGGAAGCCCAGAAGCGCTACATCAAGGCGGTCGACAAGGGCATCCTGAAGGTGATGTCCAAGATGGGCATCTCCACCTACCAGTCCTACTGCGGCGCGCAGATCTTCGACGCCGTCGGCCTCAAGACCAGCTTCGTGCGCAAGTATTTCACTGGCACCCACACCCAGGTGGAGGGCGTCGGCCTGCGCCAGATCGCGCGCGAGACCGCCGAGCGCCACCGCCAGGCTTTCGGCGACGTACCGGTGCTCGAGAACGCCCTCGACGTCGGCGGCGAGTACGCCTACCGCATCCGCGGCGAGGCACATATGTGGCGGCCGAGCGTGGTCGCCGATCTGCAGCACGCGGTGCGCGGCAACCTGCCCGACAAGTACCGCTCCTTCGCCCAGCAGATCAACGATCAGACCGAGCAGCTGATGACGCTGCGCGGCCTGTTCCGGCTCAAGTCGGCAAAGGAGATGGGCCGTCAGCCGGTGCCGCTCGAGGAGGTCGAGCCGGCAGCCAACATCGTCAAGCGCTTCGCCACCGGCGCCATGAGCTTCGGCTCGATCAGCCGCGAAGCGCACACCACGCTTGCCATCGCCATGAACCGGATCGGCGGCAAGTCCAACACCGGCGAGGGCGGTGAGGAGGCAGACCGCTTCAAGCCTCTCCCCAACGGCGATTCCATGCGCTCGGCCATCAAGCAGGTGGCCTCGGGCCGCTTCGGCGTGACGGCTGAGTACCTGGTCAACTCCAACGTCATGCAGATCAAGATGGCGCAGGGCGCCAAGCCCGGCGAAGGCGGCCAGCTCCCCGGCCACAAGGTCGACGCCACCATCGCCAAGGTGCGCCACTCGACGCCCGGCGTCGGCCTCATCTCGCCGCCGCCGCATCACGACATCTACTCGATCGAGGACCTGGCGCAGCTGATCTTCGATCTCAAGAACGTCAATCCGCGCGCCGACGTATCGGTAAAGCTCGTGTCCGAGGTCGGCGTCGGCACGGTGGCGGCGGGCGTGGCCAAGGCGCGCTCCGACCATGTGACGATCTCGGGCTTCGAGGGCGGCACGGGCGCCTCGCCGCTGACCTCCCTCAAGCATGCCGGATCCCCCTGGGAGATCGGGCTTGCCGAGACGCACCAGACGCTGGTCGCCAACCGCCTGCGCGGCCGCATCGCCGTGCAGGTCGACGGTGGCGTGCGCACTGGCCGCGATGTGGTGATCGGCGCGCTATTGGGCGCCGATGAGTTCGGCTTCTCGACCGCGCCGCTGATCGCGCTCGGCTGCATCATGATGCGCAAGTGCCACCTGAACACCTGCCCGGTGGGCGTGGCGACGCAGGATCCGGTGCTACGCGCCAAGTTCAAGGGCCAGCCCGAGCAGGCCATCAACTACTTCTTCTTCGTCGCCGAGGAGGTGCGCGAGATCATGGCGGAGCTGGGCTTCCGCACCTTCAACGAGATGGTCGGCCAGTCGCAGGTCCTCGACAAGGAGCGGGCGATCGGCCACTGGAAGGCGCGCGGTCTCGACTTCGAGAAGCTGTTCCACAAGCCCGAGGTGCCGGCGAGCGTCGCCATCTATCACCGCGAGCGGCAGGATCACGGCCTCGACAAGGTGCTCGACAACAAGCTGATCGAGATCGCCAGGCCTGCGCTGGAAAAGAAGGAGCGGGTCACGCACGAGCTCGCGATCTGCAACCGCGACCGCGCCGCGGGCGCCATGCTCTCGGGCGAGATCGCCCGGCGCTGGGGTCACGACGGGCTCGCGGAGGACACCATCTGGTTCTCGCTCAAGGGAACCGCCGGCCAGAGCTTTGGCGCCTGGCTCGCGCACGGCGTCACGCTCGATCTCGTCGGCGAGGGCAACGATTACGTCGGCAAGGGCCTTTCCGGCGGCAAGCTGATCGTGCGCCCCGACCCCAGCTCCGGCATAGTCCCCGAGGAAAGCATCATCGTCGGCAACACGGTGCTCTACGGCGCTATTGCCGGCGAGTGCTACTTCCGCGGCATTGCCGGCGAGCGCTTTGCGGTTCGCAACTCAGGCGCCGTTGCCGTCGTCGAGGGCACCGGCGACCACGGCTGCGAATACATGACGGGCGGCGTGGTGGTCGTGCTCGGACCGACGGGGCGCAACTTCGCGGCCGGCATGTCGGGCGGCATCGCCTACGTGCTCGACGAGGACGGCACCTTCGAGCGTCGCTGCAACCTCTCCATGATCGACCTCGAGCCGGTTGCGGCCGAGGAGGAGGTGATGCGCCGGCTCGCCAACCAGGGCGGCGACCTCGAGAGCCATGGCCTCGTCGACGTCATGCGCGACATGACGAACCACGACGCCGAGCGCCTGCACCAGCTGATCGCGCGGCACGCCCACTACACCAACTCGGCGCGTGCCAAGACGATCCTGGAGCACTGGGCGGAGTATCAGGGCAAGTTCAAGAAGGTGATGCCGGTGGAGTATCGCCGCGCGCTCGCCGAGATGAGCAAGCACCAGCTGGGCGACAAGACGGGCTTCGACGTGCTCGAGATTGGCCTGCGGGCAACCAAGAGCTAGTGGTCATCCCGGGCCTTGTGCCCGGGATCCAACCATCAACAGGTCCGGCGCAATTTGATAGATGGATACCGGGAACAAGCCCCGGTATGACGACAAGATGGGCAAGATCACAGGCTTCATGGAGTTCGAGCGCCACGACCGGCATTACCGGCCGGTCGAGGAGCGCGTGAAGCATTGGGGCGAGTTCGTCGAGCCGCTGTCGGAAACCGATACCAAGACGCAGGCGGCACGCTGCATGGATTGCGGCATCCCCTACTGCCACAACGGCTGCCCGGTAAACAACCAGATCCCCGACTGGAACGACCTCGTCTACCGCGGCCAGTGGAAGACGGCCGCCCTCAACCTGCACTCGACCAACAACTTCCCGGAGGTGACGGGGCGCGTGTGCCCGGCGCCGTGCGAGGCATCCTGTACGCTCAACATCGACGACACGCCGGTCACCATCAAGACCATCGAGTGTGCCATCGCCGACCGGGCGTTCAAGGAAGGCTGGATCGCGCCCGAGCCGGCCGAGACCAAGACCGGCAAGCGGATTGCAATAGTCGGCTCCGGCCCCGCCGGCCTCGCCGCGGCCCAGCAGCTCGCGCGCGCCGGCCACGAGGTGCACGTCTACGAGAAGAGCGCCCGGCCCGGCGGGCTCCTCACCTACGGCATCCCCGACTTCGAGATGGAGAAGCACATCGTCGACCGGCGCGTGAAGCAGATGGAGGCGGAAGGCGTCGTCTTCCACTGCGGCGTGCACGTCGGCAAGGATGTATCCGCCAGGCAGCTCGAGGAGCAGCACGACGCCCTGCTGCTCGCCGGGGGCTCCGAGCAGCCCTTCGACTTCTTCGCCAAGTCACCGGGGCGCGACCTCGACGGCATCCACTACGCCATGGCCTTCCTGCCGCAGCAGAACCGCCGCGTCTCCGGCGAGCCGCAGCGTGACGAGCTGCAGATCACCGCTAAGGACAAGCATGTGATCGTCATCGGCGGCGGCGATACCGGCAGCGACTGCATCGGCACGTCGTTCCGGCAGGGCGCCAGGTCGGTGACCCAGCTCGAGATCATGCCGATGCCGCCGCAGATGGAGAACAAGGCGCTCTCCTGGCCGCATTGGCCGCTGAAGCTGCGCGTGTCCTCGAGCCAGGCCGAGGGCGCCAAGGTCGAATACTCGATCTCGACCACCGGCTTTGGCGGCAAGAACGGCAAGGTCGCAAAGCTGCTCTACACCCGTGTCGACAGCACCCTGAAGCCGGTGCCGGGCAGCGAGGGCGAGCTGCCCGCCGACCTCGTGCTGTTCGCCATGGGCTTCTCCGGGCCGGTCGAGGGCGACATCGTCAAGGAGCTGGGTCTCGCCGTGGTTCCGCGCGGGCGCTTCAAGGGACTCGATGCCACCGAACGCGACTACCGCATCAAAGGCAGCGGCAAGGTGTTCGCCGCCGGCGACATCCGCCGCGGCCAGAGCCTCGTCGTGTGGGCGATCCGCGAGGGCCGTCAGGCCGCGCACGGCATCGACCGCTTTCTGATGGGGCGCAGCGACCTGCCGCGCTGAGGGTCGCAAGCCGCGCAGCAGGCTTGCACGCACGATTGGCCAACACTCCCCGATTTCTGCCATCATGGCGGCGCGCCTCGCGCCCTCGAGCGGACGCGGGCGGGAGGCTGGAGGGCCACGCATGGTCGGAACGGTGAAGGAGGTCGGCCCGCAGCGCTATCGCGAGGGCTTCGGGCGCTTCTGGGAGGACTTCACGGTCGGCGACGTCTACGAGCACCGCCCGGGGCGCACCATCACGCAGACGGACAACATCTGGTTTACGCTGCTGACCATGAACACCCATCCGCTGCACTTCGACGAGGAGTACGGCAAGCACTCCGAGTTCGGCCGCTGCATCGTCGCCTCGCCGTTCACGGTGTCGCTGCTGGTCGGCATGAGCGTCACCGACGTCAGCCAGCGGGCGATCGCCAATCTGGGCTGGACCGACATCAAGCTCACGCATCCCGTGTTTGCGGGCGATACGCTCTATGCCGAGAGCGAGGTGCTGGGCAAGCGCGAGTCGAAGTCGCGCCCCGACGCCGGCATCGTCAACGTACGCACCAAGGGACGCAACCAGAGCGGCGATATCGTCTGCACGTTCGACCGCACCATCCTGGTGCAGCGCAAAGGCCACGAGCTCGAGGACAAGGCGAACTACTAGGAGAACCCCGACATGTCGCGCATTTCGATCAAGGGCAAAGCCGACCTGCCCAAGGAGCTGTGGCCGCTGTGGGAGAAGATGCAGGGCTACGGCGCCTTCGAGAACCAAGGCGGCGTGATGGCCCACCGGCCGCCGATCTACAAGAACACCTGGAAGATGCTGACCGAGCTCGCCGAGGAGGGCGTGCTGTCCAAGCGCCATCTCGAGCTCTGCCTCGTCACGGCCTCGCTCCTCAATCACTGCACCTATTGCGTCTCCCATCATGCGCCCAAGCTCGCCGTCGCTGGCGTGTCGGAGGCGGGGGCGCAGCGGCTGCTCGACTACAAGGACCACCCCGAGCTCGACGAGGTCGAGAAGCTGGTGGTGGAGTACGCGATCGCGGTGACCAGCAACTGGAACCGCACGCGCGACGAGATGTTCGCGCGCCTCAAGCAGCATTTCACCGAGGCGCAGATCGTCGAGATGACCTGGCGCACGGCGCTGTGCGGCGCCTTCAACCGCTTCAACGACATCCTGCAGCTCGAGATCGAGGACGGCGTCGCCGTCCGCGAGGCGGCTGAATGAGTCATCACGGGCCTTGTGCCCGGGATCCAGCTCACAACTGGCGCCGGCGTTTGCTGATGGTTGGATCCCGGCGACACCGGCCTCCGCCGGTGCGGGCAAGCGCCGGGATGACACTTTGGGGCTATCTCTCGGAGTTCTATCAATGACGGTCGCAAACCACGAGGAAGAAGCTGCGATTCTCGATGCGGTCGGCAAGTGGCTGGAGCGGGACGTGCGGCCGCACGTGCTGGAGCTGGAGCACGCCGACACCTACCCGGCAGAGATGGTGGAGCAGATGAAGGCGCTGGGGCTGTTCGGCGCAACAATCGCCACCGAGCACGGCGGGCTCGGGCTCTCCGCCACCACCTACGCCAAGATCGTGCAGAAGGTCTCGGAGGTGTGGATGTCGCTCGCCGGCATCTTCAATTCGCACCTGATCATGGCCGCTTGCGTGCAGCGTGTCGGCACCGATGAGCAGAAGCGCCAGTACCTGCCGCGTTTCGCCACAGGCGAGCTGCGCGGCGGCCTGGCCCTCACCGAGCCCGACTGCGGCACCGACCTGCAGGCGATCCGCACCCGCGCCGTGCGCTCGGGCAACGACGCCTACGTCGTCAACGGTACCAAGACCTGGATCTCCAACGGCATCCATGGCCAGGTGTTCGCCTTGCTGGTCAAGACCGACCCCAGTGCCGAGCCGCGCCACAAGGGCATGAGCATGCTGCTGGTCGAGAAGGGGCCCGGCTTCCGCGTCTCCCGCAAGCTCGAGAAGCTCGGCTACAAGGGCATCGACTCCGGCGAGCTGATATTCGAGGACTTCCGCGTGCCGGCTTCCGCGCTGATCGGCCGTGTGGAGGGCCGCGGCCTGCAGACGGCGCTGGGCGGGCTCGAACTCGGCCGCATCAACGTGGCGGCGCGCGGCTGCGGCATCGCCAAAGCGGCGCTCGACGACTCCGTGCGCTACGCCCAGCTGAGGAAGACCTTCGGCAAGCCGATCGCCCAACACCAGGCGATCCAGCTCAAGCTCGCGGAGATGGCGATCCGCACCGAGGCGGCCATTGCGCTGACCTACAATGCTGCCGCCGCCTACGACGAAGGCCGGCGCTGCGATATGGAAGCGGGCATGGCCAAGTATGCGGCATCCGAGGCTGCGGTCGAGAACGCACTCGAGGCCATGCGCATCCACGGCGCCTACGGCTACTCCAAGGAGCTCCATATCGAGCGCTACTACCGCGACGCGCCGCTGCTGGTCATCGGCGAGGGCACCAATGAGCTGCAGAAGATCATCATTGCCCGCCAGCTCGTGGAGCGGAACCCGGCGTAACTGGGAAGTGGGACGACAGCCTCACGTCATGCGCTGGGAGATGAACCGCGCCAGCGGCGGCCCGACGATCAGCACGATGGCGAGGCGCACGGTCTGCAGCGCCATCACGAACGACAGATCGACGTTGCTCGAAGCGGCGATGATGGCAACCGAGTCCATGCCGCCGGGGCTCGTCGCCAGATAGGCCGTGAGCGGGTCGATGCCGGCCGCGTGCACGAGAATCCAGGCGAGCAGGCCGCAAAACCCGATGATCACGAAGGTCGCCAGCAGCACCTGCGGCAATGCCCGCGAGGCATGCACCAGGATCTCGCGCGTGAAGCCGAGGCCGACGCTCCAGCCCAGGAATGCATAGCTGATCGCCAGCAGCCATGGCGGCAGCGTGATATGCAGCAGGCCCGTCCCCTCGAACACGGCGCCGATGAGCATCGGCACCAGCAGCCCGCCGGCAGGGATGCGCAGCAGGTGGCCGATAACCCCGCCGACGCCGGCGATTGCCAAGGTCGCGATAAGCCCAGGCCAGTGGACCGCGGCGAACCAACCTGCGTCGGCAACCGTCGCGCCGGAGGGTCCCACCCACAGCCGCGCGACAATCGTGGCAATGGCTGCGACCATCACGACGCGCAGGTACTGCATGAAGGCCACCAGCCGGGCGTCCGCGCCGAAGGCCCCCGACATCAGCATCATCGCCGAGGCCCCGCCCGGCGCGGTGCCCCACACGGCGGTGGTCCCCGGCAACACCTTCAGCCGGGTCAGCGCCCAGCCCAGCGCGGCGCTGAGGCCGACGATGGCAAGCACCACGCTCAGGAACAACGGCCAGCCGTTCACGAAGGTCAGCACGATCTCGCTGGTGATCGAGCGTGCCAGCAGGCAGCCGACAATCGTCTGCGCGGCGAACACCGGCAGGCTAGGCGCGCGGACCTGGCCCCCGCTGCAGGCGACGATGATGCCCGCAACCATGGGTCCCAGCAGCAGTGCCGCCGGCAAGCCGCCCATTGCGAACAAGGTCGCAAAGACAATGGACCCGGCAATCAGCAGGCCCCATTGCACCCGCGGCGAGAGCCTCGCGAACGGGCCGGACGCTTTGCGATCGCTGGGCTGCGTCATGATCTGGCGGGCTGCCGGCCCTCGGGGGCTCTTTGGTTCAACCAGCACTCTCCCCGAGAGTCGGCACCCGATCGATGTGGCGAAATGGCATGGAAACTCGCCTCTTTGCCGTGTCATCTGCTATTTGGCGGGGAAGATTTTCCTTTTGCCGCCGCGAAGGCCACCTATCCTGGCTCCGGTGCCGGGACCAACCGAACGCCGATTCGGAGCAGAGCATGCCGCGTGCGGTCAATGCCGTCGACTTCTGGCGTGGCTTCGCCCTCGTCTCGATCTTCATCAACCACATTCCGGGGGTGTTCTACGAGCGATTCACGCACCGCAATCTGTCGCTCTCCGACTCCGCGGAGCTGTTCGTCTTCCTCGCCGGCTGGTCGCTGCGCCACGTGGTCGGCAGGCCGGAGGACCCCGCGCCCACGCACAATCTCATCTATCGCCTCTCGGGGCGCGCGCTCACGCTCTATGCCGCGCATATGACCATCGTGATGCTGGCGATCGCGATGCTGGCCGCCGCCGCGCGCATCCTCGAGAACCCGCTGATCCTCGAGTGGAACAACGCGGCCGCCGTCTTCAACGATCCGGTCGACACCCACATCGGGCTGGTGCTGCTGAGCCACCAGCTCGGCTACTTCGACATCCTGCCGCTCTACGTCGTCCTGATGCTGGTGGCGCCGCTGATTGCGATCATCCATCGACAGGCGCCGAACTGGCTGGTGCCCGTCTCCCTTGCCATCTATCTCTCGGCCCTGGTCTTCCAGATCACCATCCCGACCTGGCCCACCGAGGGGCAGTGGTTCTTCAATCCGCTGTGCTGGCAGCTGGTGTTCGTGCTGGGTTTCACGGCATCGCGCAAGCGCGGTCCGGGCGGCTGGGTGCGCGCCAACATCTCCCGCATCCGGCTGGTGGCGCTGCCGATCGTGATCCTCGGCACCTTGATGGTCTGGTTCCGCTGGTGGCCCGATGCCACGCGCGTGCCGGAGCCGAAGCTGCTGTTCATCGCCGGCAAGACGTTCGTGACCCCGCTGCGCCTGATCCAGTTCCTGGCTCTGATCGCGGTGTTCTCGGCGCTCTATCCGCTGATCGTCAAGGCCTTGCCCCGCCTCGTCGATTTCCTGTCGATGCTGGGCAGAAACTCGCTGCAGGTATTTTGCACTGCATCAGTGCTCAGCCTGGCCGGCCAAATCCTCAGGTTCTATTTCCGCGGCGGTTTCGTTGTTGACACCATATTGGTTGGCACAGGCATTATCCTGCTCGGCTTAGCAGCGTGGTTGTCGGAATGGCGGGACAGGACCCAAAAAGCGTCATGAGGCGGGTCGGGACAATTGCGGCCGCGATTGCGATCGTCGTGACGGTCCTTGCTTCGCCAGCGCTTACTCAGCAGCAGAGTGGCCCCGTGCTGGCGCCGGTGCCCAAGGCGTGCGAGGCGCCGGGCGCACAGGTGATCGCCGATTCACCGCTGCCCAACGTCGCCATCGCCCTCAAGGACCGAAAGAAGATCAACATCCTCGCCATCGGCGCGACGTCCGCCTCGCTCAGGGGCCCGGTGTCGGGCGGCTACTTCGCCGTCGTCGAGCGCTATCTCGAGGCCGCGTTCAAGGGGCTCGATGTGCAGGTCGTGCATCGGGGCGTGTCCGGCGAGCTTGCTGCCGACGCGGCCGAGCGCATCAAGACCGAGGCGGGGCTCGCCAATGCCGACCTCGTGCTGTGGCAGCTCGGCACGTCCGATGCGCTGGCGCAGGTCCCGGTGGCCGACTTCTTCGTCGCGGTGACCGACACCGTCACATGGCTGAAGGACCACAAGATCGACGTCATCCTGGTGGGCCTGCGCTACACGCGCTCCATGGCGCAGGACCTGCACTACCAGGCCATCCGTACCGCGATCAAAGAGATCGCCAAGAAAGAGCACGTGCTCAGGATAAGCCGCTACGAGGCCGAGGAGGTCCTTGAGGGGCTGCGGCGCGAGCAAGGCGTGCCCATGAGCGAGGCGGAGATCACCGACGCCAGCTACGTGTGCATGGCGGAGTATCTGGCGCGCGCGATCGCGGCCGGACTGTTCGCCAAGGAGCCGAAGTCTCCGCTCCCCAAGGACAAGTAGGGCACCGCAGGCCCGGGCGAACCAAGGGCGGCATGGACACAACAATGGCGACGGCCGGCGCCCAACTCGGGTGCCGGCCGCTGTCTTTTTGCCGCAATCTGCGACCTTCCTCTTGCTGCGGAGGCCACAGAGACTGGAGCGGGCGAAGGTGAGGGCTGCCCAACATCAAGAGGATTGTTCCCGTGCAGCATGATCGCCGCACAATTGTCAAAGCGCTGGGAGCGCTGGCTGCGACCATGACGGCGCCCGCCGTTGCCTCGGCGCAGGCGCCCCTGCCAAAGGCCGTGCCCGACTTCCCCGACAGCCAGAAGTTCCAGACGGGGGACCTGCTGTGGCCCAAGAAGAAGGGCGCCTTCGTGCCGCGCACGCGCTCCATCGGCGCGGCGCCCCCCAACGAGGAGCGCAAGACCTGGGAGGCAGAGCGCCAGCGCGCCCTCTCCGAGCCGCAGCGAGCCGGCCTGTCGCCCGAGGTCGCCGAGAAGCTCAAGACCATGCGCTTCGACGAGTTCGAGCGCCTCTATCATAGCGGCGGCGCAGCCCCGCCGGCCCAGGGTCAGGCCACGCGCGGCCTGCTGGGGGATACCATCAGCGTCGGCCACGTCGGCATCATCGAGGTCGGCGCCAACGGCATCGCCTACGTGATCGAGGCGACTCCCCAGGGTCCAGGAAATGCCAGCGGCGTCATCCGCACGCGCTATGCCGACTGGCTCAACGCCTACGCCAACATCCAGGTCTGGCACGGCCGGCTGAGCGCGCTCGACGAAAGCGCGCGCGCCGGCATCGTCAAGGCGGCGCAGGCGCAGATCGGCAAGCCCTACGACTTCTTCAACTTCGATCTCAACGACGATAGCGGCTTCTACTGCTCCAAGCTCGTGTGGCAATGCCTGTGGCGAACGGCAAAAGTCGCCGCCGACGACAACCCCGACCCGCAGCGCGGCAAATGGTTCCCGCCCTGGTTCTCGCCCAAGGCGCTGATCGGTGCGAAGCGCGTCGCCGTGCTGCACAAGCCTGGCGAGTACTGAGACGGGGCGAGGCTCACGCAGGTGGCTGCGCCCGATGCGCGCCTCGCTCCCAGGCGAGCGCCGTGCGGACCATAGCGTCGAGGTCGTATTCGGCCCGCCAGGACAGAGCCGACAATAGCGCCGAGGGATCGGCGATCAGTGCCGGCGGGTCGCCGGCGCGACGCGCATCGAGCTTGTGGGCGAGCGGCCTTCCCGATGCCTTCTCGACGGCGCGGATGACCTCCAGGACCGAATAGCCGCGCCCGTTGCCGCAATTGAAGAGGACGCTCTCGTTGCTGCTGTGCATGTGCTCGTAGACGGCCACGTGCGCCCGCGCCAAGTCGGTGACGTGGATGTAGTCGCGGACGCAGGTGCCGTCGGGCGTGGCATAGTCGGTCCCGAACACGCTCATGCCGTCGCGCTCGCCGGCGGCGACCTGGCAGGCGACCTTGATCAGGTGGGTCGCCTGCGGTGTGCTCTGCCCGATGCGGCCCTTGGGATCGGCGCCCGCCACGTTGAAATAGCGCAGGATGCCGACCGACAGGGAGTGCGCGGCCGCCATGTCGGTGAGCAGCCGCTCGACGAAGAGCTTCGACCAGCCGTAGGGGTTGATCGGCTGCAGCGGCGCCGTCTCCGTTACCGGAATGCGCTCGGGAATGCCGTACACGGCAGCCGTCGAGGAGAAGACGATGTGCCGCACACCGTTGGCGAGGAGCACGTCGGCAAGCTCGAGGCTGGCGGAGGTGTTGTTGCGGTAGTACTTGGCGGGGTTGACGACCGACTCGGGAACAACCACGGAGCCAGCGAAATGCAGCACGCCCGAGGGACGCCGCTCCTCGACGATGCGGGCAACGAGCGCCCGGTCGGCGACGCTGCCCTCGTAGAACGGGACATTCGCCGGCAGGTTCGCGCGCACGCCGGTCGACAGGTCGTCGATGACGACCACGTCATGGCCGGCATCGAGGAAGGCATAGACCGCGTGACTGCCGATGTAGCCGGCGCCGCCCGTTATCAGAACGCAGCTCATCGTCCCCACCGACCCATTGCGTTCTTCACCTCGCCCTCACATGAAGCGCGCGCGCTTGCTGCGGCAACTCTCGCCTCGACACCGCAGCACCCATTTAGCATGCTCCAGACCCCGACCGGGCAACTGTGGAATCGAAGCCGCCCCGAATCCGCCATGTCTTGCGCACGATAGCCGAAGCCTCGTGAAAAGACGGTGTCTTGAAATCCGGGGCTGGGAGCTGGCACGTGCGAATCGCTGAACGCCGAGCATCAAACGAGCCGCGGTTTGCGCGCGTTCTCCTGCTCGTCACCGAGGACTGGTTCGTGCTGTCGCACTTCAAGCCGCTGGTGGCGGTCTTGCGGGAGTTCGCGCGTGAGGTGGCCGTCGTTACGCGCTCCTCGGGCCGCACGGCCGAGATCGAGGCGCTGGGCGCCCGCGTCATCGAGTTCGACTACCGGCGCTCGTCGACCAATCCCGCCGTGGAGATGGCCTCGGCCATGGGGCTGGCGCGCATCCTGAATGCCGAGAACCCCGACGTGGTGCACCTCATCGCCATGAAGCCGATCGTGCTCGGCAGCGCGGCGCTCGCCCTCTCGGGGACCCGTCCCGCGGTGGTCCACATGACCGGCCTCGGGCTGCTCGGCTTCACGGACAAGCCGCTCCTGCGGCTCTACCGGGCCGGGTCGATGCGCCTGATCGGCCAAACGATACGCAAGCCCAGCTCGTTCCTGCTGGTCGAGAACACCGATGACCTCGAGTTCCTGCGGGCCCAGGGCGTCGATCCCGGGCCGCGCTTCGGGGTCCTTCCGGGGGCCGGCCTGGACCCCGATGCCTTCCCCGCCCTGCCGCCACCCCGGCAGGAGACCCCGTCGGCCGCCTTCGTCGGCCGGCTGATCCGATCCAAGGGCGTCGACATTCTCATGAGCGCGTTCGAGAAGCTGGAGGCGCAGGGCTCCCCGCTCCGGCTCGAGCTCTACGGGCCGAGCGATCTCAACCCCGATGCGATTGCTCCCGACCTGCTGGAGACATGGTGCAAGGCGCACAACGCGCACTGGCCGGGCCGCACGTCCAACGTTCGCGAGGTGTGGCAGCACGCCGACATGTTCGTGCTGCCCGCGCGCGGTGGCGAAGGCATGCCGCGCGCCATGCTGGAAGCGGCAGCCTGCGGCCGTGCGCTGGTCGTGACCGACGTGCCGGGATGCCGCCACTTCGTGCGTGACGGCGTCGAGGGCCTCGTCGTGCCGCCCAACGATGTCACGGCTCTGGCAGGGGCCCTGCACCGGCTGGCGAGCGACCGCGGGCTGCGCGAGCGCATGGGGGCTGCAGCGCGCCGCCGCTTGCTCGAAGGTTTCACGGAGGCGCACGTCAAGGATGTGCTGCGGTCCGCGTATCGCCGGCTCGCGCGCGTGTGACGCGGCCATGACATCGGCGCGCGCTGCGCCTGTGCGCGCGCAAGCACCTGAAAGAAAAATCGGCCGGGCACGAGGCCCGGCCGAGAGGTATTACGACCGCCCTTTATGGGGGCGGCTGAAGGCGTCGAAGGGAGGGTAGCAGCCTTCAGTAGCTGTCCGTCACAGCCGCTTGCATCTATCCAACTCGGCGATCGATTGAAAATGGGGCAGAGAGCATGTTTGCCATGCGCTGCTGCATGGCTCCGCCACGACGGAATTTTTCAAGATTTCCACTGCCGCGCTTTCGCTACCAGAAAGTCGCGAAAGACCTGCACTTTCTTGGCGGTCTTCAGCTCCTCGGGGTAGACGAAATAGACGGAGATGGTGGGATGCTCCACCTCCTGGAGAACGGGTACCAGGTCTGCGTCGTCGCCGGTCAAATAATCGGGAATGAGGCCGATGCCGATGCCGGCGCGGATCGCATACTTCATGGCGATGACGCTGTTGGCGGCGAATGCCGGCTTGCGCGGCTCCTTGCCGTTGATGCCCGCCGTCTCGAGCCAGCGGATGGCGCGCAGGTGGCTCGCGGGCGTGCCGCTGTAGGAGATGATGGCGTGGTCGTCGAGATGGGCCAGCGTCTGCGGCGCGCCGTGCCGGCGGATGTACTGCGACGACGCGTAGGCGTGCATCTTCATCTGGAACAGCGGGCGGCGGATGAGGTCGCTCTGCTGCGGCTCACTGGTCCAGATGGCGACGTCGGCGGCGCGCATGGCGATGGCGATCTGCTCGTCGTTGAGCACGAGCTCGATGCGGATGTCGGGGTAGAGCTCGAGGAACTCGCGCAGGCGCTGCGTGACCCACACGGTGCCCAAGCCGATGGGCGCGGTGATCCGCAGATCGCAGGTCGGCTTGGTGGTGGTGTCGGTGAGCAGCGTCTCGGCGGTCGAGAGCTTGCTCATGATCTCGCTCGCCGTGCCGAACAGCATCTCGCCCTGCTCAGTGAGAACGAGGCCGCGCGCGTGGCGATGGAACAGCGAGACCTTCAGCTCCTTTTCGAGAGCCGAGACCTGTCGGCTCACCGCCGACTGGCTCATGCGCAGCGCCTCACCCGCATGGGTGAAGCTGCCGGCCTCGGCGGCGGCATGAAAGATGCGGAGCTTGTCCCAGTCCATGGGCGCAGGTTTTTCGGGTAGTGAGTGACGGACGTCTATTCGGCAGCCGCGGCGATAGTCTCCAGCTTAGCCAAATAGCGTTCGGCCTCAAGCGCGGCCATACAACCCATGCCCGCTGCCGTGACGGCCTGGCGGAACACCTCGTCCTTGACGTCGCCGGCCGCGAACACGCCAGGGATCGAGGTTTTGGTGGAATCGGGCGCGGTGCGGAGATAGCCCGAGGCGTTCATCTCCAGCTTGCCCTTGAACAGCTCCGTCGCCGGGGCGTGGCCGATGGCCACGAACACGCCGTCGACCCTGCGTTCGGTGGTGGCGCCGGTCTTGAGATTCTTGAGCTTAACTCCTGTGACGGTCCTAGGAGTCTGCGTGGTGCCCACGACCTCCTCGAGCGCCGAATCCCAGACGACCTCGATCTTGGGATTCCTGAACAGGCGCTCCTGCATGATCTTCTCGGCGCGGAAGGCATCGCGCCGATGTACGATCGTCACCTTGCTGGCGAAGTTGGTAAGGAACAGCGCCTCCTCCACCGCCGTGTTGCCGCCGCCGATGACGGCCACCTCCTTGCCCTTGTAGAAGAAGCCGTCGCAGGTGGCGCAGGCGGAGACCCCGTAGCCCTTGAAAGTCTCCTCGGAGGCAAGGCCCAGCCACCTCGCCTGGGCGCCGGTAGCGATGATCAGCGCATCGCAGGTGTAGCTGTCGCCCGAATCGCCATCGAGCCGGAACGGACGCCGGCTGAAATCGACCTTGGAGATGTGGTCCATGACCAGCTCGGTGCCGACGTGCTCGGCCTGGGCCTGCATCTGCTCCATCAGCCAAGGGCCCTGCACGACCTCGGCAAAGCCCGGGTAGTTCTCGACGTCCGTGGTGATCGTCATCTGCCCGCCGGGCTGGCTGCCCTGGATCACGATCGGCTTGAGCATTGCACGGGCCGCATAGATCGCAGCCGTATAGCCCGCCGGTCCCGACCCCAGGATGATCACTCTGGCATGCTTGCTGGTCATAGCGGATGGGCCGTGGCGGGGAGGATTCAGAACGAAGCCTGAACCGATATAGGGAGGCTATAGAGCCCCTGCAACGCCCAGGTCAATGCATCATGCGGCCACAGTTGCGCTAACGCCGCGTTAAATTCCCGGCTCAGATCAGCTTCAGGCCCTTGAAGCTGGCGTGGCCCTGGCGGCCGACGATGATGTGGTCGTGGATGACCACGCCCAGCGGCTTGGCGGCGCTGACGATCTCGCGCGTCATGTCGATATCGGCGCGGGAGGGCGTGGGATCGCCGGAGGGGTGGTTGTGGACCAGGATGATGGCGCTGGCGGACAGCTCGAGTGCGCGCTTCACCACCTCGCGCACGTAGACGGGGGTGTGGTCGACCGTGCCGCGCTGCTGCACCTCGTCGGCGATCAGCCGGTTCTTCTTGTCTAGGAACAGGACGCGGAACTGCTCGCGCGCCTCGAAGCCCATGGCGAGGCGGCAGTAGTCGAGCACCGCATTCCAGGACGTGAGGATGGGGCGCTGCAGGATGTCGCCCTGCACGAGGCGCAGCGCGCAGGCGCGCACGAGCTTGAGCTGGGTGATGGCGGCATCGCCGATGCCCTTGACCTCCTTCAGGCGTTCGGGCGGCGCATTGACGACCTCGGCGAACGAGCCGAAGCGCTCGATCAGGCGCTTGGCGACCGGCTTGGTGTCGCGGCGGGGGATGGCCGTGAACAGCACCAGCTCCAGCAGCTCGTAGTCGGGGAGCGCCTCGGCGCCGCCGGCGGCGAAGCGATCCTTTAGGCGCTGGCGGTGGCCGGCACGCAGGTCGGTCTCGGGAAAGAGCGCGGACTGTCCGGGGCCCGTACCGCGGTCCTTCAGGCCGCCGCTCATGGCGCTTCCCCCGTTCGGCGCTCCGATCAGGAAGCGGTATAGGGCGGGCGGTGGAAGCCGCCGGGCGAGATGGTGAAGACCCGGCAGCCCGTCTCGGTCACCCCGACCGTGTGCTCGAATTGGGCGGAGAGCTCGCGATCGCGCGTCACCGCGGTCCAGCCGTCGGGCAGGATCTTCACGTGCGGCTTGCCGAGGTTGATCATCGGCTCGATGGTGAAGAGCATGCCGGGCTCGAGCACCACGCCGTCGCCGGGCTCGCCGTAGTGCAGGATGTTGGGCCGGTCGTGGAACACGCGGCCGAGGCCGTGCCCGCAGAAATCGCGCACTACGCCGCAGCGCTCGCGCTCGGCGAAATTCTGGATGGCGGCACCGATGTGGCCGGTGGTGTTGCCGGGCTTGACGGCCGCCACACCACGCATCAGCGCCTCGTAGGTGACCTCGATCAGCCGCTCGGCCCGTCGGGAGATGTGGCCGACCGCGAACATGCGGCTGGTGTCGCCGTGCCAGCCGTCGAGGATCAGCGTCACGTCGATGTTGACGATGTCGCCCTCCTTCAGCGGCTTGGCGTTGGGGATGCCGTGGCAGACGACGTGGTTGACGGAGGTGCAGATGGCCTTGGGGAAGCCGCGGTAGTTGAGCGGCGCCGGGATCGCACCGTGGCTCTGGGCGAACTCCACGACCAGCTCGTCGAGCCGTTCGGTGGTGACGCCAGGCGTTACGTGGGGCACCAGCATGTCGAGGGCGGCGGAGGCCAGCTGGCCGGCCTTGTGCATGCCCTCGAAAGCCTCGCGGCCGTGGAGCTTGATCTTGGTGTCGCGGGGCTGGGAGCGGAAAACGTCGAGATTGTTCATGAGGCCCTTGGGCGTCCGGGAGGGGCGTCGGGAAATTCCTGCTGCATGTGCGTCCTGGAAGTGAATTTAGTGCAAATGCGCGCCCGCGCAACTTGTGGCATGCTGTCCGCAAAAGCGAGCAAGGGAGGTCGCGATGCAAGGTCGCATTTTGGGCGGAGCAGCCGCTGCGCTTTGGGCCATGGCATTGGTCGGACCGGC
>JBGGME010000356.1:0-3450 GCA_041288195.1 Hyphomicrobiaceae bacterium | reverse complement strand
CTCACCCCCACGCCCGTGATCTTCCAGCTCTACAGCGAGCCGATGCAGAAGATGCGCCTTGCCGCGCGCGGACATGCCAACCTGGTGCCTCCGGAAGGGCACCGCGCCCGCGTCGAGAAGTATTTCGATCCGCTGCCCTTCTGGTATCCGCCGTTCGAGGGCGCCGCGCTCGACGAGAGCGAGTTCCCCATGCACGCCATCACGCAAAGGCCGATGGCGATGTATCACTCCTGGGGCTCGCAGAATGCGTGGCTGAGGCAGATCCACGGCGCCAACCGCCTGTTCATGAACCGCGCGCGGGCCGTCTCGCTCGGCATCGCCGACGACGACTGGGTGTGGATCGTGAGCCACATCGGCCGCGTCAGGGCGCAGGTGAAGCTGATGGAAGGCGTCAATGCCGACACGGTGTGGACCTGGAATGCCATCGGCAAGCGCTCCGGCGCCTGGGCGCTCGCTGCCGATGCGCCGGAGTCAAAGCGCGGCTTCCTGCTCAACCACCTGATCGCCGAGCTGCTGCCCGAGCAGGCCGGCGGCTACCGCTTCTCCAACAGCGATCCCGTCACCGGCCAGGCCGCCTGGTACGACCTGCGCGTGCGCATCGAGAAGGCAGCAGCTCACGAGACGGCCGAGACCTCGCCGCGCTTCGAGCCCTTCATGGCGCCGCCCGGCGTGCGCGCGCCTTCCGCCTCTCCCCGCCCGGAGAGGCGACAAGCGGAGCGCGGCCATGTCCTAGCTCCCCGCCGCCACCGAGCGCAAGCTCGGCCTCGTCATCGACCTCGACACCTGCGTGGGCTGCCAGGCCTGCGCCACCTCCTGCAAGGAGTGGAACACGCAGGGCTACTCGGCCCCGCTCACCGACCGCAACCCCTACGGCTCCGACCCGCACGGGCCGTGGCTCAACCGCGTGCACTCCTACGACGTTGGCGAGGGCGCCACGAGCCGCACCGTGCACTTCCCGCGCTCGTGCCTGCACTGCGAGGAGCCGGCCTGCGTCACCGTCTGTCCCACCGGCGCCTCCTTCAAGCGCGCCGAGGACGGCATCGTGCTGGTCGACCCCGACACCTGCATCGGCTGCAAGCTGTGCTCGTGGGCGTGCCCGTACGGTGCGCGCGAGTACGACTACGACGACGGCGTCATGAAGAAGTGCACGCTGTGCGTCGACCGCATCTATAACAAGCACCTGCCCGAGGAGGATCGCATCCCCGCCTGCGTGCGTGCCTGCCCGACCGGCGCCCGCCACTTCGGCGACCTCGGCGATCCAGGCAGCGCGGTATCGCAGCTCGTCGCCGAGCGCGGTGGGTTCAACCTGCTGCCCGAGATCGGCTACAAGCCCGTCAACAAGTACCTGCCCCCGCGTCCCAGGCGCGATGCACCCGAAGCGCCAACCGCATCCGCGCCGCGTGCGGAAGCCGTGGGCGCCGCGACCAACGGCACAGAGCGCCTGTTTGCCTGGATCGACCGCGTGCTGTCGCCACGCTCCCCCTCCCCCTCGAGGGGGGAGGACGGAACGCCACGGACTTAGCTCGCCATGGGACCCGTCAACTCACACTGCAACCAGCGAGCTAAGTGCGATGGCGTTCCTGGTGGGGGTGGGGCACCCGCAGTGCTGACGCCGAGACACCCCCACCCGATGCGTCCAGCGACTTGGATCGGCAGTCGTGCTTGCGGTGCGGTTGGCAATGGCCGATCCAAGCCGCGGACGCATCTCCCTCCCCCCTCGCAGGGGGAGGGGCGACGCCCGGCACTCGCAACTCAGTAGACGCCATGCATCCAGCTTATTCCGTCATTGCATTCACGACGGCCTCGGGCGCCGGGCTCGGGCTGCTGGTGTGGCTCGCGCTTTTCGCGCTGCTCGACCTCGTGCCGACCGACCGCTGGCTGGGCTTCGTCGGCTTCGCGCTGGCCTTTGCGCTCCTCACCGGCGGGCTGCTCGCATCGACGGCGCACCTGGGTCGTCCGGAGCGGGCATGGCGTGCGTTCTCGCAGTGGCGCACGTCGTGGCTCTCGCGCGAGGGCGTGGCGGCGGTTGCCACCTACGTGCCGGCGGGGCTGCTGGCGATGGGCTGGGTATTCGCCGAGACCGCCGACGGCTTCTTCGCGCTGATGGCGCTGCTGACGATCGTCTGCGCGCTCGCCACGCTCTACACCACGGGCATGATCTACGCCTCGCTGCCCACCATCCGGCAGTGGCACCAGCCGCTCACGGCGCCAATCTACGTCGTGCTCGGCCTCGCCAGCGGCGCCGTGCTGCTCGACCTGCTGCTCGCCCTGTTCGGCGTCGAGCGCAGGGCGGCAACCTGGGTCGCCGTCATCGCCATCGTCGTCGCCGCCGCGCTCAAGTGGCTCTACTGGCTCCGGATCGATGGCGAGGCGCGCACGTATACGGCCGAGGCCGCCACCGGCCTCGGCCACCTCGGCAAGGTGCGACCGCTGGAGCCGCCGCACACGCAGCCCAACTTCGTCATGCGCGAGATGGGCTACCGCGTCGCCCGCAAGCACGCTGAGCGGTTGCGCGGGCTGGCGCTGCTGCTGGCTTTCGCGGTCCCCGTCGCTCTCCTGCTCCTGTCGCACCTGCCGCGCGTCGGCGTCCTCGGCACGCTGCTCGCCGCGGTGTCGATGGCGGCCGGTCTCATGATCGAGCGCTGGCTGTTCTTCGCCGAAGCCGAGCACGTCGCCATGCTCTACTATGGGGCAGAGGCGGCTTGAGCTTCCCCTCTCCCCGTACTTACGAGGAGAGGGTTAGGGTGAGGGGCGGCCACGCCTGCTGCGGTGGAGTTTGCGGCCGCCCCTCACCCGGACCCTCTCCCCACTGAAGAGTGGGGAGAGGGGGACGTGCGGCGATCTCGGAGGTGTTGCATGCTCGACGGGGTCGAAAGCAGGCTTTTCACCACGCGTGACTTCGCGCTCGAGAGCGGCGTGGTGGTGCCGGAGCTCACCGTCGCCTATGAGACCTACGGCTCACTCGCACCCGACGGCCGCAACGCCGTGCTTGCCGTGCACGGCTATACCTCGAGCCATCACGCCGCCGGCCGCTACAAGAAGGGCGGCGCGCCCAAGGGCTTGCGCGACGATGCCGCCGGCTGGTGGGACAAGTTGATCGGACCGGGCAAGGCGATCGACACGGACAGATTGTTCGTCGTCTCCTCCAACATGCTGGGCTCGGCGCACGGCACCACCGGGCCTGCCAGCCGCAATCCCAAGACGGGAAAGCCGTACGGCCCCGACTTTCCGCGCCACACGGTCGCCGACACGGTGCGCGCGCAGAAGGCGCTGCTCGATCATTTGGGCGTCAGGCACCTGGTCGCCGTTGCCGGCCCCTCCTACGGCGGCTACCAGGGCTTCCAGTGGGCGGTGAGCTACCCCGGGTTCATGCACGGCATCGTCGCGGCGGTGAGCTCGCCCAAGCACCTGCGCCCGCCCGAGGCGACGCAGCTGCTGATCGGCGAGCTG
>JBGGME010000355.1:0-10186 GCA_041288195.1 Hyphomicrobiaceae bacterium | reverse complement strand
CGACCCCCTGCGCGCGCCCATTCGCATCTCTCCCCTCACCGCTTGGCCACGGGGTAGAGCCCCTGCGGGCGCCACATCAGGATGATCACCAGCAGCCCGATGTTGGAGGCGAGCGCCACCTTGGGCGCCAGGTAGCCCGTGTAGTTTGCCATCTGCGCCACCAGGATGGAGCCGAGGAAGCACCCCCCCACCGATCCCAGGCCGCCGATGATGATGACGATGAACACGAGCACGATCACCTCCCCGCCGATGCTGGCGGTGAGCGTCTCGCGGTAAAGGGCCCACAGCGTGCCGCCGAGCCCCGCCAGCGCCGAGCCCGCCACGAACACGGCAACGAACAGGCGGCGGATGCGGTAGCCCAGCGCCTCCACCATCTCGCCGTTCTCTACCCCGGCGCGGATCAGCAGCCCGAGCTTGGTGCGGTTGAGCACGAGCAGCATGGCCACGAACACGACGAGTCCGATCGCGAGCGCCAGCAGGCGGAATTTCTCGATCGCCACGTCGCCCACGGTGATGGCGCCCCTGAGCGCCGTCGGCAGCGGCATTGGCTTCTGGTCGCCACCCCAGAATACGTGGATGAGCTGCTCGGCGACGATCAGGCCGCCGGTCGTGATCAGGATCTGCTTCAGGTGCTGGCCGTAGACCGGCATGATGATGACGCGCTCGAAGGCCCACCCCAGCAGGCCCGTTCCCACCATCGCCACCACCATGGCAAGCCCCAGTGCCGCCAGGTTGAGAGCGAGCGCGTCGGCCTGCATCCAGCCGGAAAGCGGCAGCAGCGTCGTCATGGCGAGATAGGCGCCGACCGCGATGAAGGCGCCATGGCCGAAGTTGAGCACGTCCATCAGGCCGAACACGAGGGTGAGGCCGCTGGCGATGACGAAGATCATCATCCCCATGGCGAGCGCGGCGATGGTGAGCGTGATCCAGGTCGTGGTGTTGCCGATCAGCGGCAGCGCCGCGAGCGCCAGCACCGGCACCAGCAGCGCCGGCAGATAGTCGGCCCGCACCACCGGGATCGGCTCGGGTGTCGCTGTTGCTGACGTCTCGACCATGCTCCAACCTCACCAATGCCCTGCGCGCGTCCCCTCTCCCCGCCCGCGGGGAGAGGGCTAGGGCGAGGGGCGGCCTCGAGCTCAACGTCGGCGCCTGTCGCCACCCCTCACCCCGACCCTCTCCCCATGCTGAAGAGCATGGGGAGAGGGGGAAGATTCACCCATGCGCCTCGAGCGACAGCCCGAGCAGGCGCGCCTGCGTGTCCGTGTCCTGCGCCAGCGCCGCCATGCCGTCGCGGTGCACGATGCGGCCGTCGTCCATCACCACGGCGAAGTCGCCCAGAGCCGCAGCGAAGCGGAAGTTCTGCTCCACCAGCAGGATCGTGGTGCCGCTGCGCTTGAGCTCGGCGAAGGCGCGAATCATGTTGTCGATGATGGCGGGCGCAATCCCCTTGGTCGGCTCGTCGATCAGGATCAGGCGACGCGGCTCGATGATGGCGCGCGCAATCGACAGCATCTGCTTCTGCCCGCCCGAGAGCACGCCCGCCGGGTGCGTCCAGAAGCGCTTGAGCGCGGGAAAGAACCCGAACACCCAGTCGAGGCGCGCCGCGTCCGGCGGCCCGCTCTGGGCGGCGAGCACCATGTTCTCGCGCACGGTGAGATCGGCGAACACACCCATGGTCTCCGGCACGTAGGCGATGCCGGCGCGCGCGATGTCGGGCGTGGCCGTCCCGCCGATGTCGCGGCCGTCGAACGCGACCTTGCCCGCGCTCGGCTTCCACAGTCCCATGACGGTCCTGAGCGTCGTGGTCTTGCCGGCGCCGTTGCGGCCGAGCAGCACGGTCATTGCGCCGCGCGCGACCTCGAAGTCGACGCCCTGCAGGATGTGGTACTGGCCGATGTGCGTGTGCACGCCTTCGAGCCTGAGCAGCGCGTCAGCCATTGGCGGCTCCCGCCGCGACGGGCTTGGCGGCAATGCCCAGATAGGCCTCCTGCGCCACCGGCGAGGAGATCACCTGCGCCGGCTCGCCGTCCGCCACCAGCCGCCCGTTGTGCAGCACGACGATGCGGTCGGCGAGGCTGCGCACCACGTCCATCTTGTGCTCGACGAGCAGGATGGTCTTGTCGCCCGCGCCCTTCAGCGCCTTGATCAGGTCGAGGATGACCGGCACGTCGTCGACCGACATGCCCGCCGTCGGCTCGTCGAACATGAACACGTGCGGCTCGAGCGCCATCATGATGGCCACCTCGAGCTTGCGCTTGTCGCCGTGCGGCAGGGCGACGGCCGCGATATCGCGCTTGTCGGCGAGGTTGGCGGCCTCGATGAACTGGTCCGCGCGCTCGATCCAGTCGATCCGGCTCGACCAGCGCGAGAGGATGTCGGCCCCGCCGCCGGCGCGCGCCTGCACGGCAAGCCGCACGTTCTCGTGCACGCTGAGGTTGGGAAACAGGTTGGTGAGCTGGAAGGCCCGGCCGATGCCGCGCCTGGCGCGCGTCGCCGCGCCCGCCCCAGTGATGTCGACGCCGTCGAGCAGCACGTGGCCGGCGGTGGCGGGCAGCTGACCCGAGATCAGGTTGAAGTATGTCGTCTTGCCCGCGCCGTTGGGACCGACGATGGCGGTCAGCGTGCCGGCGTGGAAGGCCGCGCTCACGCCGTCGACGGCGACATGGCCGCCGAAGCGGATGGTGAGGCCGCGCGTCTCCAGGACGGGATGGGCCATGGTGCTCTCGGCGTGTCATGCCGGGGTTTGGCCCCGGCATCCAACCCTCAGCAAGCGCCGCGCACGCGGCACGATGGATCCCGGCGACAAGCGCCGGGATGACACCCTACTTCTTCTCCGCGATGGGCAGCGGCAGAGCGATGGCCGGGATCGTCTCCACCAGCTCCAGGAGGTCCATGTCCTTGGCGCCCTTCTTGATGCGCCAGTGATACATGTCCTGCAGGGCCTGGTGATCCTCCTTGCGGAAGGTCATCGTCCCCTTGGGCGTGTCGAAGCTCATGCCCTCCATGGCGGCGATCAGCTTCTCGGTGTCGGTGGAGCCGGCCTTCTGCAGCGCCGTCACGACGGCGGAGGCCGCCGCGAACCCGCCCGCCACGAAGAAGTCGGGCGGCGCGTTGTAGCGCTTCTGGTACTCGGCCTTGAGCCAGTCGTTCATGGGGTTCTTGGGGAAGTCATAGTAGTAGTAGATGCCGCCCTCGGTGCCCGCGAACTGCCGCCAGCCCGCCATGACGGGCAGGATGTTGCCGCCGGGCGCCAGCTCGATGCCGAAGCGCTCGGGCTTCATGTCGACGAACTTGGCGAGCGGGTGCGGGCCGGCCCAGATGAAGCCGATCACCTTCTTGCCGGGCTTGTCCTTCAGCGCATTGAAGAGACGCTCGGCGAAGGGCGCGAAGTCCGCCGTGTTGCCGGCGGCATATTCCTCCGCGACCACCTTGACGTTGGGACGCAGACCAGCCAGCGCCTTCTTGAAGGCGGCGACACCGTCGCGGCCGAAAGCTGTGTCGAGGCCCAGCATGCCGACGGAAACATCACCGGTCTTGGGGAACGCGGCGGCGCCGGCGAGCGCGTCCTGGTAGGAGCTGCGCCCGGTGCGGAAGATGTAGCGGTTGCGCTTGTCGCCGGTGATGCTATCGGCGACCGCCGGCTCCACGATCAGGATCTTCTTCTTCTCCTCGGCCACCGGCAGCATGGCGAGCGCGATCGGCGAGCCCGTGGTGCCGACGGCGATGTCGGCCTTGTCGTCGCTGTAGCACTCCTCCAGCAGCGACTTGCCGCGGTCGGGCTTGAGCTGGTCGTCCTTGACGATGACCTCGAGCTTGTCGTTGCCGACCTTCATGGTGCCCTTGGTCAGGTACTCGAGGCCCATCATGAAGCCGGCCTCGGTCTGCTTGGCGTAGGCCTCCAGCGGACCGGTCTTGCCAGCGATCAGGCACACCTTCACGTCCTTGGCGGCGGCGGGCGATGCGATGAGACCTGCACCCAGCGCGATTCCCAGCGCTGCAGCCGCGGCAAAGCCGGCGCTGGCGCCTCTGCGCTCACAACCTCGCATGCATTCCTCCCTTGGGTTCCCAGACAACATGACGATTGAGTCAGGTTTCATGTCACGCTATCTTTGCTTCGATTGTGCGTCAAGAGCCATTGAAATGGCCCTTGTTCAGCGCAAACAGGCAAGAAATATGACGGTGCCGTCATGTCGGATACGAGCCCTTCCCAGCCCCTGCCCGCGCCCAAGACCCGGCGCGGCGAGCGCACCCGACAGAAGATCCTCGACGCTGCTGAGCGCGAAATCGGCCGCAAGGGCTTCGCCGAGGCCTCCATCAGCACCATCACGGCCGAGGCCGCCGTCGGCCAGGGCACATTCTACCTCTATTTCCGCAGCAAGGAGGACGTGCTGCGCGAGCTCGTCCTGCGCATGGGCCGGCGCCTGCGCCGGCACCTGACGCTGGCGGTCGCCGACGCGCCGAGCCGGCTCGAGGCCGAGCGGCGGGGCTTGCGCGCGTTCCTCGAGTTCGTGCGCGCCAACCCCGACCTCTACCGGGTGGTGGCGGAGTCCCAGTTCGTCGACCAGGCGATCTTCCGCCGCTACTATGAGGAGTTCGCCGCGGCCTATCGCTCGGGGCTGGAGGCGGCCGAGGCCAGGGGCGAGATCCGCAAGGGCGACGCGGAGGTGCGTGCCTGGGCGCTGATGGGCGTCTCCGACATGGTCGGCCGCCGCTTCGCGCTCTGGGACGGCAAGGCGCCGCTCAAGCGCGTGGCGGAGGCCGCGTTCGATCTTCTCGCCGAGGGGCTCGCGCCGCGTCCGGATTGAATGCTCTGCACCGGGGAGGATCGAGACCCCAAGATGCACACCGTGTTCGACTTCGCCGCCAAGCGCGCCGAGCTGGCGCCGGACATCGTCGCGTTCGAGGAGGTCGACACCGGGCGGCAGCTCACCTTCGCCCACTTCAACGATCGCGCGGCGCGCGGAGCGGCAGTGCTGGAGCGGCTCGGCATCGCGCAGGGCGAGCGCGTCGCCATCCTCTGCCACAACTGCGCGACCTTCTTCGAGGTGCTGTTCGCCTGCGGCAAGGCCAACATCATCCTGGTGCCGCTTAACTGGCGACAGACGCCGGCCGAGCTCAACCCCATCCTCGCCGACTGCGGCGCGCGCCTCATCCTGCATGATGCGGCGACCGCGGGTCTCGCTGCCGCGCTCGGCACCGCAGGCGGAGCCAAGCTGATCGACTTCGCAACCTACGACACGCTCATCGCGGGGTCCCCTCCCCCCTCGTGGGGGAGGGCCAGGGAGGGGGGGAATCACGGACCTCTGCTGTCGGGCTTCCCCCCACCCCCATCCCCACCCCACAGGGGGGAGGGGAGCCTGCCGGGGCAGCTGGACACGCGCGACACCGCCTGGCCCACCAACCGCGTCTGGTATCTGCTCTACACCTCCGGCACCACCGGCCGGCCCAAGGCCGTGATCCAGACGGTCGGCATGGCGCTCGCCAACGCCATCAACGTGCAGCAGGCGACCAGCCTCACCGGCGCGGACAGCACCGTCAACTTCCTGCCGCTGTTCCACACCGCCGGCATCAACCTGCACACGCTGCCCGTATTCCTCTCCGGCGGCACCAACATCGTGCTCGCCAGGTTCGAGGTCGACCCTCTGCTCGACCTGATCGCGGCGGGACGCATCTCGCTGTTCTTCGGCGTGCCGGCCATCTACCAGGCGCTGAGCCTGTCGCCGCGGCTCCCCGACACCGATCTCTCGCAAGTCCGGCACTGGGGCTGCGGCGGGGCACCGCTGTCCGAAAGCCTGATCCGCGCGTTCCTCGCCAGGGGCGTGCGCGTCTGCAACGGCATGGGCATGACCGAGACCGGGCCCACCGTGTTCCTGATGGACCCTGCGCACGCCGTGGAGAAGATCGGCTCGGTCGGCAAGCCGCAACTCATGAGCGAGGTGCGTCTCGTCGATGCCGAGGGGCGCGACGTGGCGCCCGGCGAGCGTGGCGAGATCCTGTTCCGCGGCCCCAACATCACGCCCGGCTATTTCAACAACCCAGGCGCCACGGCCTCAGCCATCGACCGCGACGGCTGGCTGCACTCGGGCGATGTCGGACGGCGCGACGCCGACGGCTACTACTTCATCGTCGACCGCATCAAGGACATGTACATCTCCGGCGGCGAGAACGTGTACCCGGCCGAGGTCGAGGCCGTGCTCACCAATCACGCGGCCGTGCTCGAGGCCGCCGTCATCGGCGTGCCGGACGAGCGCTGGGGCGAGGTCGGCCACGCCGCCGTGCGCCTGCGTCCCGGCGCCGCGTGCGAGCCCGAGGTGTTGCGCGCCTTCGCGCGCACGCAGCTTGCCGCCTACAAGGTCCCCAAGCACGTCACCATCGTCGAGGACTACCCGCGCACCGCCGCCGGCAAGGTGCAGAAGCACCTGCTCCGCCGCACGCTGGTGCCGGGAGGCTGAAGCCCGCGCAAATGAAAAGCGCGCCGCCAGGCCGGCGGCGCGCTCATCGATGGTCTGCCGGAAACTAGCGGTAGCAGCGCGTGCGCCAAGCGCGGCAGCGGCCCCACTTGCTGCGCTTCACGCAGACGCGGCGGCAATTGCGCCGGGCCTGCTCGACGGTCGAGTTCTCGAGCTTGCCGAGCGCCGGCAGGGTCGATTGCGCGGGCGCCGCACTTGCCGTCCCTGCGAGCGCGAAGGCGAGACCCGCCGCGACACCCAGACCGCCCAGAACCGCCAATGTCTTCTTCACCTGAAACCTCCTCTTTGCACGCTTGTGCATCTTCCTGCGTCCCCTTGCACCGGGCCGCACCCGGGCAACGGTCTCCCATTGCCCGCTCCGTCTCATACAGTCCTTTAGTGGAGATGGCTGTGACCAGGCGATCACAGCCCCCTCCGGGAGCGGGCGGCGGAGTGTGCCCGTGCGGAGGCCGCAGCGTCAATCATCGTTAACGCGTTGCAACGGACGGCGATTGCGGATCGGACCGTGCAGACATGGGTGCACGATCGCGAGCGCGGCCTGCGCCGAGGGCCTGGTTCACTGGTCAACCAGCGGAGCGTGATTCGTCCGCAACGCCGCGAATTATCCCCAGAGCCGATCGGGCGCACGCCTTTACCCGCGATTCAAATCGCGGGTACTGCCCCGAATCAGCCGGCGCGAATTTTAGCTGCCGAGCAGGCTTCGCCCAATAGCTGAGCTCAGAAAACGGGACCTGATCCAGATGAAAAACATTGTTCTCGGTTCGATCGCCGCTCTCTGCTTGCTGACGCCCCCGGCCCTGGCGGATGGCTATCGACGGCCGGCACCTGCATACGGGGCTCCGGTGGTCCAGCAGGCACCGCCCTCCTGGAGCGGGTTCTATCTCGGCGCGGGCATCGGCGCAGGCGCCGTCGTGCACGATGTGGACTTCGGCGTTGCCGGGGTCGGCAACGTCGCCAGCGACGGCATCGGCGGCCAGGGCATCTTCGGCACCGCTCTGATCGGCTACGATCATCAGTTCGGCACGTTCGTGCTCGGCCTCTTCGCCGACTACGACTTCTCGGGGCTCTCCAGCGACTTCTCCGCGCTCGGCCTGTTCAACGCTTCTCTCGACCACAAGAATTCCTGGTCGGTCGGCGCGCGCTTCGGCCTCCTGTCGAGCCCCTCCACGCTCTGGTACGGCACGGCCGGCTACACTCAGGCCGAGTTCGATGTGAGCAGCACGGTCGGCTCGTTCGATCTCGGCACCTTCAGCGGCTACTTCCTGGGCGCCGGCGTCGAGAGCAGGCTCGGCTGGGGCTGGTCGGTGCGCGGCGAGTACCGCTTCTCGCAGCTCGGCAGCGAGACCGTGCTCAACGTGCCGGGCGTCTTCAGCATCGACTTCGAGCCCTACATGCACACCGCACGCCTGGCGCTGACCTACAAGTTCGGCCGCCGCGACGAGGCGTTCGCTCCGGTGCCCTACAAGTAGGCGTGCAGCCCTCGACATGGCGACGCGCGGGCCGCGCATTGGCGGCCCGCCCGGCTCAGGCGTCTGCGGACGTGCCTCTCGACTGCGCCAGCGCGGCGGCGCGCTCGCCGACGAGCGCACGGTGGCGGGGATCGACAGTGTCCTTCAGGACCGACGCGAACACATCCTCGCCTCCGAGCCAGCGGCTCTCGGCCTCCGGCGCACGAAGCGCGGCAAGCAGTGCGCCCGAGAGCTCGTAGGTGTCGGTCGCATGGCCGCTGGCGCCCAGCACGATCTGCACGAGCAGGGTCACGTGCGCACCGATGAGCCGATGCAGGTTCGTCTGAGCCACGGGCTCTTTGCCGCCCTCGTACTCCTGCACGCACAGCTCGAAGTCTGCTTTGACGGTCGCCCGCACCCGGCAGGAGATGGGCCGCAGCGCATAGACGGAGCAGGATGAGCCATCGAGAAATGCGCAGGCGATTCTGCGCCCCACCCGCTCGTGCGGGCCAAGCGTGGTCGCCGGCGCCAGCCTCTCCATGAGCCCGCCGACGGCGCCTTCGGGCACGAGGCCGCGGACGTGCCGGGCAATGAGAAAGACCTCGGGCGCCGTTGCGCTCACGTAATTGTAGCAGCAGTACGCGCAACCCTTCGCGCAGGCGAGCTCGTGGATGAAGGGATTGGCCTTCAGCGTCGCGTCGTAGAGCGCGAGCGCGTCGGCTGCGAGCCGAGCGGCGCGACCCTCCGGCGGGGCGGCCACGAAGCGCTGGTCGAGGTAGCGCAGGGCGTCGACGAGGTCCTCGCGCTCGACCGGCATGCGCAGGCCGCGCTCGAGCAAGCGCTCGCCGCGGCGCCGCACTCTGCCATCCTCCTTCATGCCATCGCCCACCATGCGTTCAGGAGAGAGGGGGAGGCGACTTGCGCAGCGGCAAGCGCATCGCAAAGTTGGAGGCCACGCCCGGGGCTAAGCTTTCGTTTCAAATCAGAGCCTTAGCCGATGGTTAGACACTCAAGCGTCCCACGGCGTTTCAACGACTTACGCGCTGCGCTGTCTAACCGAAAATAGCGTCCTGGGGAAGAACTCCGCGTACTCCTGCTCGTTGAACCACGCGCATTTGATGTCGAACAATTTGAGGCCGGGTACCAGGCGCGTGAGTGCGAGGGCATAGATCGCGAGCTGTGCGATCGGCTTGTTGGTGCGCGCGTCGGGCTTGTAGTCCAAAATGTGCACGCACCCGTTGCGCACCTGAAGGAAATCAATGTGGCCGGTGATCGTCCGCTCGGCCGCACCCACCCGCGGCGCGAGCTCGATTTCATGCTGTTGCTCCAGTGCGGCAATATCCTGCTCCGCAAGCCAGATCGGGATCTCGATCGCCACCGTCACGCTGTCATTGATGAGCATGAACTTCTGCAGTGTCTCGTGCCGCAGCTTGTTGTTGCCGACCGCCGGAATGATGAGGTCGGCGATACGTGTCGCGGCGTTCTCTTTGCGCGAGACGATGACCCGGGAGACATCCGCGAATGCAGGCTGGGCTTGGGAGGCGCGGCCGCGATCCTCGGCACGAAACAGATCATGCGGGCAGATGAGCGGAATCGCTTCTAAGAAATTCCCAAGTGGGGCGAAGCGGGTGTCGCCGCTGCGCTTGTCGTCGAGTTCGCCGCGCCTCAGAAATTCCAACTTCGGCCGGTGGAACGCGTAGCCATAGATCTGGCGGTGGTAGAGCTTGATCGTGCGGATAGTCTGCTCGGGAGGGAACAGGTGCCGGCCGCGATCGCGCAAGCGCATGTAGCTCATGAGCGCCTGGTGCTGCGCCAGCCAACCTGCAACCGTCGAGCTGCCGACCGATCGACCGCTCCTTGGTCTGATGCGCTTCGCCGATTCCTCAAGCGAGTAGCCGACGCTGTAGGTCGAGAGTGCATCGATCACCGTGCGCAGGGAATACGTTTTGCCGCGGATCGCTGCAGGGCCAGGCGTGAACACTCTCTTGCACGACGCACAGCGCCAGAGCTGCACGAACTCGAGTTTCTTCTTGCGAGTGCCGCGGCGGGTGAGGACGTGGCTCCCGCAGTGCGGACAGGCTTCAGGAACTTTTGTTGAGTGCGGCGCTCGCGCCGCGCGAGGCATCGGCATAAGGCGGTGCATCCACCATATCACGGCAGAGCCCAAGCTCACGAATTTCGGGTGAACAGCTCACGCATTCTGCTCGCAGAACGACGCACGGATGCTGGCGGCGGGGACATGTGCGGGGGTAGATTTGCTGTCTTACT
>JBGGME010000354.1:0-2767 GCA_041288195.1 Hyphomicrobiaceae bacterium | reverse complement strand
CGGTACTTGGTGCCAATCCATCAAACCAGCTCAGCGGTGGGGTAGCCTTCAATATCAGGGTCCAGACCCTGATCTCGACCGCCTTATCGGCCCCGAAGGCGTCCACACTGCCGACCGGCTCGCCCTCGATGGCTTGGCCTCTGGGGTAGCGGGGAGCCTACCACCCGGCGAACGATCCAGGTCAGGCTCCGAGTACCGCGAAGCGGTTTAGATGGTATGGGGCGGCCGGCGAGAAGGGAGCACCATCGTCGCCGGAAGCAACGACGGAGCGCCCCCAATGCCGCGGCTGAATGACTCACGCAGGTCTCTGCTTGCTCTCGAGCAGGAGAACACGCTCATCGCGGTGATCGAGCTGAGCCAGTCGAGCTGGCTCGTCGCCGGGATTGTGCCGGGCCTCGAGCGTCACCCGCTGAAGAAGCTCGAGCCGGACGAGGACGCCCTACTCCGGCTGCTGCAGCGGTGGCGGGATGAGGCGGCCAGGGCCGGGCGAACAATCGGGCGTCTCACTGTTGCCTTCGAGGCCGGCCGGGACGGCTTCTGGCTGGCACGCTGGCTACGCGCACACGACGTCGAGGCCTATGTCATCCATCCCTCGAGCGTCCCCGTCCCCCGCGAGCATCGGCGGGCCAAGACGGACCGGCTTGACACCGAGCTGCTCAAGCGCGCCTTCCTCGGCTGGCTGCGGGGCGAGCCTGACCACTGCAGCATGGCCGCGGTGCCGACGCTCGAGGACGAGGACGCCCGGCGACCGAACCGCGAGCGTGAGAGCCTGGTCGGCGAGCGAACCCGCATCGTGAACCGGATGAAGGGCAACCTGGCCCGCCTCGGCATCCGCGGCTTCAAGCCGACCCTGCGCAAGGCGCCGGAACGTCTGGAGGCGCTGCATACACCGGAGGGCACGCCCCTACCGCCGAACACGGCGGCCGAGCTGCGCCGCGACATGGCGCGCCTGCGCGTCGTGGCCGAGCAGATCAAGGAGATCGAGGCGGCGCGCCTGGAACAGCTGGAACGAGAGCCCGGGCCGCGACCGCATGCGATGGTACGCCTGCTGGCCCGCGTCGTCGGCATCGGCGTCGAGACGGCGGACATGCTGGTGCACGAGGTGCTGTCGCGCGACCTCCGGGACCGGCGGGCTGTGGCGCGCTACGCCGGCCTCACCGGGGCGCCGGACGAGAGCGGCGCCAAGCGGCGGGAGAAAGGGCTCGCCAAGGCCGGCAACGCGCGGGTGCGCCGTGGCATGATCCAGCTGGCGTGGCGATTTCTCCTCTTCCAGAAGGACAGCGCGCTGGCCCGATGGTACCGGGCCAGGACCGAGGGCGCGCGCGGCGGGATGCGCAAGACCCTGATCGTTGCTCTGGCCCGCAAGCTTCTGATCGCGCTGTGGCGGCTGGTGACCACCGGCGAAACACCGGAAGGTCTGGTGCTACGCCCGGTGGGATGACCGCCACTATGCGGCAGGAACGAGCCGAGGTCCTGTGGCTCACCGTTCGCGTGCGGATGATGGGCTGCAGTTGACGTACCGAGGTGGCGGCACCCCGATATTGCACATGGCCTTCGAGCCGCGGTTTAGAATGGGCCCGCCGCCCCGGAGCTTCGCCGCCGATGCGGATGACTGCATCATGGTCGGGGTCTTCTCGGCCCTGCCGAATACAAGTTTGTGGCGCGATGGTCGCGCTTGATGGCGAGCTCCCCTCGGACGGTCACTCAACGGCTCAAGCTGTTCCGGCGATAAGATCGCAAAGAAAAGGCACGGCATCACGTGTCAGGCTTGACACCACAGCCCCCATACAAGTGCAACTGCCAATATCCAGACTAGGCGATTGAGCTCCTCCTCGCCCAGCTTGACTTGCGTCAGCTCGCTCAAGAAGTGCTTGATGGCTACATGCAGGCGATCAAGCACATCGTCCAAGCGTCGCACGCGCACGGCAAGGAGGCGATCGTCGCGGCCCAGCAACTCTCGCGAGCCCTCGAGCATGGCCTCGACGACATCGGCCATGCGGAGTGTTTCCCGGGCAGCATTGGCGAGCGCCACTGTTGGCGCCGCGATTGAGCGCAGGTCCAGATAGCGCGGCGTGGCGGGGTCATCTGTCAGCGGCCGGTCAGCCAACGTTCGCTGAAGAGCGCGTGTCAGCGCGGGCAGCAAGAAGAAGCACACGACCGCGAGCACCACGTTGAGCAGTAGGTGGAAGCCCAACGCAAGTCGACCGGGATCCGACTCCCAACGGCCGACCATGGCGGCCAACTCGGGCAAGAAGGGCAATGCCAAAGCACAGCCGACGAGCCGATTGATTAGATTGCCAACCGGCAACCGAAGCGCCGCCGGCCCACCGGAAGCCGCATCGATGAGCGGATTGATAGCGCTGCCCAGATTGGCTCCCAACACCATCGCCAATGCGACGACTGATCCGACCAACCCGGCGTCAGCCAGTGCCGCGATGACCAGGACAGCCGCGATACTGGAATGCATCGCCCAGGCGAGCACGGCGGTCACCACGAGCACCAGAAGTGGCTCGCGCGTGAGTATGACCAGGAGTTCCCGCGCTTCCGGCGTCAGGGCACCAGGTACGACCGTGACAACCAGGAGATGCAGGGCCAAAAGCATCAGGCCGAGACCGACGACTGCCCGGCCGAGGTTGCGGATGAGGGAGCGCGCACTACTGCGGAATATGACCAAACCGGCCAGGATCAGCGCCGGGTAGATCAGGGTGATATCAAACGACAGCGCGTAGCTGACTAGAGCCGAGCCAACATTGGCGCCGAGCATGAC
>JBGGME010000353.1:0-14764 GCA_041288195.1 Hyphomicrobiaceae bacterium | reverse complement strand
CGCATCGTGCGCGATTTCCTGCACGCCGCACCTAGCGGCAAGCCGCTGCCGGGCCCGGCCAAGCTTGTTGCGACGTTCGATGAATTCAAAAGCAAGCTCCCCGCCATAGCTCACGGCATCCAACATGAGCCTGGTGAGATCGGGGTGAGGACGAACTTTCTCACATTTGTCTGGTGCATTGCTGAATTCCTAAAGAGGGCCGAGAGTTGATGCCGCGGTACCGCCTTACCTGGTTGCGGGCCCCTTCAGCGTCGTTTGCGCTTGCCCTCCCCGCCTGATTGCGTATAAGTCGCGCCGTTATCGCTCCGGTTGGAGGCTGAACGGGAGGTTGCCTGGCAACAGGCGGCGGGGCTTGCGCCCGGCTCCCGGTGTCTCCGCTCTTTCGGGTCCTTTGAGCCTTTCCTGGCAGCCTCGCGCTGCTTAGGGCTCAAAAGGGGCTATGCGCCGGAACGAACAGCAACGGTAGAAGGAAAGGCAGCGCATGCCGCTCTATGAGCATGTGTTCCTGGCACGCCAGGACATTTCGCAGGCCCAGGTCGAGGCCCTGACGAAAGAATACACCACGGTGATCGAGGAAGGCGGAGGAAAGGTCGGCAAGACCGAGTACTGGGGCGTCAAGACGATCGCCTTCAAGATCAAGAAGAACCGCAAGGCCCACTACTCGCTGCTGAACATCGAAGCCCCGCACGCCGCGGTGGCCGAGATGGAGCGCCGCATGGGCCTGTCGACCGACGTCATCCGCTTCATCACCATTCGCGTCGACGAGCACGAGACCGAGCCGTCCATCCAGATGCGCAAGAGCGACCGCGACGACCGCCGCGACGGCGACCGTGGCGGCTTCCGGGGCGGTGACCGCGGCGGCTTCCGCGGCGGCGATCGCGGCGGCTTCCGGGGTGGCGGCGGTGGCGGCTTCCGCGGCGATCGCGGAGGCGGTGGCGGCGGCTTCCGGGGAGGCGGTGGCGGCGGCTTCCGCCGGGACCGTGAGGGCGGCGACGGCGATCGGCCGCCGCGTCCGCCGCGCGACCCCGAGACCCCGCCAAGCCCCCCGCAGGAGAGCTGAGCCATGGCCGAGATCGCCACCATCCCGGCGCGGCGGCCGTTCCACCGCCGTCGCAAGACCTGCCCCTTCTCCGGGGATAAGGCGCCGAAGATCGACTACAAGGACATGCGCCTCCTGAGCCGCTACGTGTCCGAGCGCGGCAAGATCGTGCCGAGCCGCATCACGGCCGTGTCGGCCAAGAAGCAGCGCGAACTCGCCAGGGCCATCAAGCGCGCCCGCTTCCTCGGGCTGTTGCCTTACGTCATCAAGTAGCGGAGCGCCGGACGCTCGGTCCGGCGCCTCGTGTCGAATGGTTGGGACCCGGGGCCTTCTGCCTTTCCGCGTCTCTAACCGCTGCGGCGGGACAGCTTGCGACATGCAGTTGGGTTTGCTCATCGGGATCGGCGGAGGCCTGGCGTCCGCGCTGCTGTTCTATTCGGCTGCGCGCGGCTCGCCGATGCTGAGCACGCTCCTGCTGCTGCTGACGCCCTTGCCCACCCTGCTCGCCGGCCTCGGCTGGGGATGGCTGGCCGCCGCCGCCGGCGCTCTTGCCGGAGCCATCGTCATGGCGGTGGCCGCGAGCGGCTCGTTTGCGGTCGGCTATCTCCTGGCGCTCGGCGTGCCGGCGGCGCTGGCCTCGCACCTGGCATATCTGAGCCGGCCCAATCCCCAGGACTCCAACTCGCGCGAGTGGTACCCGGCGGGACGGCTGATGGCGGCCATGTCGCTTTATGGGGGCGCGCTGCCGGTGCTGATGCTGACGCTGATCGGGGGCAGCTACGACGTCCTGCGCGAGCCGCTCGCCGAGTTCTTCCGCCGCCTGTCGAAGAGTGCACCCGAGCTCGGCTTGCGTCCCCTCACCGATGCCCAGGTCGGCACGCTCTCCGAGTTCGTCATCACGGTGCTGCCCGGTGCCTTCGCGGCATATTGGGTCGGCATCTTCGCGCTCAATCTCTACCTCGCGGGGCGCATCGCGCGGGCCTCCGGCCGCCTGGGGCGCGACTGGCCGGACCTGCCCGCGCTCACCTATCCGCCGGGCTTCCCGCTGCTCGTCGCCCTGGCGCTGGCCGCCTCGTTTGCCCCCGGCGTGATCGGCGTCGCCGGCACCAGCTTCGGCGGCGCGCTGCTGTTTGCGTATCTGATCGCGGGTCTCGCCCTCATGCACTTCATCGCCCGCGGCCGGGCGCCCTGGATGCTGTGGCTGGTCTATCCCGCCCTGATGCTGTTTGGACCCTACGCCGGGTTCGTGCTCATCGTCGCCGGACTGCTCGAGCCGGTCCTCAAGCTCAAGCGCCGCTTCGGCCCTTCACCCCCTCCCTCGTCAACCTGAGATCCCCGAGATCCCATAGCAACGGAGCAAGCAGCATGCAGGTCATTCTTCTGGAGCGCATCGGCCGTCTCGGCCAGATGGGCGACTTGGTCAACGTCAAGGATGGCTACGCGCGCAACTTCCTGCTGCCGCAGAAGAAGGCGCTGCGGGCAACGCCCGACAACCTCAAGCGCTTCGAGAAGGACCGCGCGCAGCTCGAGGCGCGCAACCTCGAGCTGAAGAAGGAGGCCGAGGCGGTCGCCGGCAAGCTCGACGGCAAGATCTTCCTCGCCATCCGCCAGGCTGGCGACACCGGCCAGCTCTACGGCTCGGTCACGCCGCGCGATATCGCCGAGTTGGTGACGGCGGGCGGCTTCTCCGTCGACAAGCGCCAGATCGTGCTCGACCGGCCGATCAAGACGCTCGGGCTGCAGCCGGTCCGGGTCGCGCTCCATCCCGAGGTCGTCGTGCGGGTATCGCTCAATATCGCTCGCTCCGAGGACGAGGCCGAGCGCCAGGCCCGCGGCGAGGACGTGACGGTCGTGAAGGAGGAGGTCGTGCAGCTCGAGACCTTCAATCCCGACGCCGTGTTCGAGGAGGAGGCGCTGTCGCTGCAGCGCGGCGAGGAGGAGCAGCCCGAGGTGCCCGAGAAAGGCTGACGTTGCGCAGCGAGCACTGAGCCAATTCGATCGGCGGCTGGAGACCATCCGGCCGCCGATTTTATTCTGCGCGTCCGTAAGTTGTGTCGGCAAGTGACGGCTCGCTTTGCGGGTAGCGTAAGCCTTGGACTTTCGTATAATGAGGCCTCAAAAAAAGGGTGCGGAGTGGCAGGAAGGACGGGAGCCGCAATCACAACTGGTGTTGCGTCATGTTCAATTTGCTCGACATCCTGTTGCGCCGGATCGTCCAGCGCGGCGCGTTGACCTTCATCGATGCAGGCGGCTGCTCGCACACGTATGGTGACGGCCGCGGCGCTCCGATCATAGTCCAGGTCGCCGACAAGCGGCTCGAGCGGCACCTCGTACTCGATCCGCAGCTGGCCCTCGGCGAAGGCTACATGGACGGCCGGCTCAAGATCCTGCAGGGGCGGATCTACGATTTCCTCGAGCTGCTGCTCTCCAACATACAATACCAGCCCGAGCCGGCCTGGACCCACAGCCTCAACACGGCCCGCTACCTCGTCCGCCGTCTGGTGCAGTTCAACCCATCGGGGCGCGCACAGCGCAACGTCGCGCATCACTACGACATCAACGGCGCCATCTACGACCTGTTCCTCGATCGCGACCGGCAGTACTCCTGCGGATATTTCACGCAAGGGGCGAGCCTGGAGGAGGCGCAGCTCGCCAAGAAGCGCCACCTCGCAGCCAAGCTCGCCATCTCGCCGGGACAGCGGGTGCTCGACATCGGCTCGGGCTGGGGCGGGCTCGGCATATACCTCGCCAAGGTCGCCAATTGCGACGTCACCGGAGTGACGCTGAGCAGCGAGCAGCTCAAGATCTCGCGCGAGCGCGCGCAGCGCGAAGGGCTCTCCCGCGCCGTGCGCTTCGAGTTCAAGGACTACCGCAAGGTCGAGGGCAGCTTCGATCGTGTCGTCTCGGTGGGCATGTTCGAGCACGTCGGCGTCAATCACTACGCCACCTATTTTCGCAAGGTGCGCGATCTGCTCACCGACGAAGGCGTGGCGGTGATCCACACCATCGGGCGCTCCGAGCCGCCGACGGTGACCAATCCATTCATCGCCAAATACGTCTTCCCCGGGGGCTATATCCCCGCGCTATCGGAGGTGTCGGCAGCCGTCGAACGCTCGGGCCTCATCATCACGGACATCGAGGTGCTGCGGCTGCACTACGCCGAGACCCTGCGCGCCTGGCGCGAGCGCTTCATTGTCAACTGGGACAAGGCTGCCGCCATCCTCGACGAGCGGTTCTGCCGGATGTGGGAGTTCTACCTCGCGGGCTCAGAGACGGCGTTCCGCTATCAGAACCTCGTGATCTTCCAGCTTCAGCTCGCCAAGCGCATCACCGCGCTGCCGATCACGCGCGACTACATGCACACCGACGAGCATCGCTTCGCCGAGCACGAGGCTATCGACGCGCGACCGCGCATGGCGGGAGAGTAGCCTACCTCAGCGCGTCGATGCCCTTGGTGCGCACCACGTGCAGCAGTTTCAGGGCCGTGCCGGTCGGTCGGCGCAGGCCGCGCTCCCATTGGCTGACGGTCGCGGTGCCGACATTGAGGTAGCCCGCGAGCACCGCCTGGCTCAGGCCTGCCCGCTCGCGCACGGCCACGATCTCGGCTGGCGACAAGTGCGAAATTTTCGGCAGGGCGTCGCGCCCGAGCATTCGAATGGTCGTCTGCTCGAGCTCCTCGTCGCTGACCAGGCCGGCCCGGTGCATACCTTGCGTCATCTCCACGATCTCAGCGCGCACGCGTGCCTTGCCGCGCAGATTGACCTTCTTCTTAGACCTCGCCGTCATCTTCCAACTCCATCAACTCGTCCACGAGGATCATCCTCTCGAGAGCCTCGACGGATGCGGAGAGCAATCCGGCGGCCCTTCGTCTGAATGATGCAAGCTCGTCGTCATCAATGTTGTCCCGCTCGGATTTGGCGAACCCGTAGAGGAACACCGCTCGAACTTCGCGCCGGTAGGCGATGATCGTGCGGTACCCGCCACTCTTCCCCGCCCCCAGTCGCGGGACACGCAGCTTTATCAGTCCGCCGCCAAGATCGGCATCTACGAGCCCCCGAGCCGCATCTCCTATCGCCTTGGCGAGGGAGGCATCGGCGATACGTTCTCGGCGTTGGAACCGCGCGAATGCCTTCAGCTAGTAGATGCGCACGATTGGCGGTCCAATCAATGAACTATAGATCACTGATATATAGATTGCAAACCAGTATGAGGGCTTCGTTTCGACAGGTGCAAGGGCGCCGATCGGTTGTGCCCTGAGGGACGGCATCGCCCAGTGGCTCCCGACGGTGCAATACGCCCGGATCAAGTCCGGGCTATTGCACCCTACGTTCCCGGCGCGATTCGCGCGTCCAAGCGGTTTCTCGCCCAATTGTGAAAAGCGAGGACGAGGCGGCTTGACGGGCGGGCCTCGCCAACTCGACTCACTGCGCGCGATGTATTGCTCGGGGCATGATCGAGCCCGCACGAAAGAAACCGACCGACAGCTTGGCCGCAGCCTCCGACGAGGCCATGCCGTTTCGCGCCGCGCCCCACAACCTGGAGGCCGAGCAGGCGCTGCTCGGCGCCATCCTCGTCAACAACGAGGCGCATGACCGCGTCTCGAGCTTCCTGGAGGCGCACCACTTCTACGACCCCCTGCACCAGCAGATCTTCGAGACGGCCTCCAAGCTGATCGCCTCGGGCAAGCAGGCGACCCCGATTACGCTCAGGACGTTCTTCGAGACCGCGGAGCCCATCGATGCCGCCCTCACCGTGCCGCAGTACCTGGGCCGGCTCGCCGCCAACGCCGCCACCATCATCAACGCGCGCGACTACGGCCGCACCATCCACGACCTGGCGGTACGGCGCGGGCTGATCCTGATCGGCGAGGACCTGGTCAACACGGCCTACGATTCGCCTGTCGACTTCCCGCCCAGGGAGCAAATCGAGGAGGCCGAGACGCGTCTCTTCTCGCTCGCCGAGGCCGACAAGTACGGGCAGGGCTTCCAGGGCTTCAACGCGGCGCTCACGCATGCCATCGAGATGGCGGGCAACGCCTACAAGCGCGACGGGCACCTCTCTGGTGTGGCGACGCGCTTCACGGGCATCGACAGCAAGATGGGCGGGCTGCAGCCCTCCGACCTGATCGTGCTGGCCGGCCGTCCGTCGATGGGCAAGACGGCGCTCGCCACCAACATCGCCTTCAATGTCGCCCGCGCGCGTGCGGAGTCCTTGGCTGCCAAGCCGGACCTGCGACCCGACGATCCGGGCCACGACGGCGCAGTGGTCGGCTTCTTCTCGCTCGAGATGTCGTCCGAGCAGCTCGCGACCCGCATCCTCTCCGAGCAGGCCGGCATCTCCTCCGAGAAGATCCGCCGCGGCATGATCAACGAGAGCGAGTTCAAGGAGCTGGTCAACGCCAGCCAGCGCATCTCCACCGTGCCCCTCTTCATCGACCAGACGGGCGGCATCTCGATCGCGCAGCTTGCGGCGCGCGCGCGGAGACTGAAACGCCAGCAGGGGCTCGGCTTGCTTGTCATCGACTACCTGCAGCTGATGACGGGTGCGGCCAAGAAGGGCGACAACCGCGTCCAAGAGGTGTCGGAGATCACCAACGGCCTGAAGGCGCTGGCGAAGGAATTGAACGTGCCGATCATCGCCCTTTCCCAGCTCTCGCGCGCGGTGGAGCAGCGCGACGACAAGCGGCCGCAGCTCTCGGACCTGCGTGAATCGGGCTCCATCGAGCAGGATGCCGATATCGTCATGTTCGTGTACCGCGAGGAGTATTATCTTGAGCGGCTGAAGCCGGCGGAAGGGACGATCGAGTTCCAGGACTGGATGGCCAAGATGCAGATCGTGAGCGGCAAGGCCGAGGTCATCATCGGCAAGCAGCGCCACGGGCCGATCGGCACCGTGCAACTCCAGTTCGACGGCAACGTCACGCGCTTTTCCGACCTCGCGCGCGAGCAATACATGCCGGAGCGGTTGGAGTGAGCGCGAGCGGCAGCGCCGGCTTCGTCTCGGCCCGCCCCAAGGCGCCGATCCCCTCCTCCGCGCGCGCCATCCTGACCGTCGACCTTATGGCGTTGCGGGCCAACTGGGCGAGGCTGAACCAGGCCTCGGGCCGGGCCGAGTGCGCGGGCGTGATCAAGGCCGATGCGTACGGGCTCGGGCTGGCGCCGATCGCGCGCGCGCTCACCAACGAGGGCTGCAAGACCTTCTTCGTGGCAAGCGTCGGCGAAGGCAGGGCGGCGCGCGAGGTGCAGCCCGGCGCCACCATCTACGTGCTCGACGGCCTGCTGCCCGGTGCGGAGGCCCACTATGCGGGCTTCGACCTGCGCCCGGTGCTCTCCAGCCTGCCCGAGGTGCGCGACTGGGCCGCCTACTGCCGCGCGCGCGGACATCGGCTCGCGGCCGGCATCCACATCGACACGGGGCTCAACCGGCTCGGCATGCCCGAGCGCGAGGTCGAGCAGCTGGCGGCGGCGCCGGAGCTGCTGTCGGCCTTCGAGACGACGCTGGTGATGAGCCACCTCGCCTGCGCCGACCATCCTGATGATCCCATGAACGAGCGGCAGCGCGTGCGCTTCGAGGCGCTGCGCGCCAAGCTGCCGCCGGCGCCGGCGAGCCTTGCCAACTCCGGCGGGCTGTTCCTGGGGCCGCGCTACCATTTCGACCTGGTGCGGCCGGGCATCGCGCTTTACGGCGGCCGCGCGCACGAGGGCAAGGACAATCCCATGCAGACGGTGGTGCGGCTCGCCGCCCGCATCCTGCAGGTGCGCGACGTCGGCCCCGGCGAGAGCGTCGGCTATGGCGCCACCTACAAGGTCACGACGCCCGCGCGCATCGCCACGCTGGGCGTGGGTTATGCCGACGGTTTCCTGCGGGCCCTGAGCGTGGCGAGCGGAGAGGCGGGACCCGTCGGCTACGTCGGCGACTACCCCGTGCCGATCGTCGGCCGCGTGTCCATGGATTTCATCACCGCGGACGTGACGAGCGTGCCCGAGGAGCTGGCGCGGCGCGGCGCCTGGGTGGAGGTGATGGGGGGCCGCGTCACCGTCGACGACCTGACCGACCGGGCCGGCACCATCGGCTACGAGCTGCTTACGCGGCTCGGCCAGCGCGTCTATCGCGTGTACGAAGGCGCGGGGGCCTGAACGCAATGGCAAGACCCGCCAAGAGCCAGTTCGTGTGCCAGAACTGCGGTGCGGTGGCCCCGCGCTGGGCCGGCAAGTGCGCGGCCTGCGGCGAGTGGAACACGATGATCGAGGAGGCCGATGTCGCGGCGACGCCCGGCTCGGGACTGACGCGCAGCTCGAAGGGCCGCGTGGTCGCGCTCGAGACGCTGGTCAGGACCGCCGACACCATCGCGCGCCTGCCAACAGGGCTTGCCGAGCTCGATCGCGTTACCGGCGGCGGCATCGTGCCGGGCTCGGCATTGCTGATCGGCGGGGAGCCCGGCATCGGCAAATCGACGCTGCTGCTGCAGCTGGCGGCGTCCTTCGCCAAGGCCGGCCGCCGCGCCGTCTACTTCTCGGGCGAGGAGGCGGCGCAGCAGGTGCGGCTGAGAGCGGAGCGGCTGGGCTTGAGCCAAGCGCCGCTGGCGCTGGCGGCGGAGACCAACATCGCCAACATCCTGGCAACGCTGGCCGAGGGGCCGCGCGTCGATCTGGTCGTCGTCGACTCGATCCAGACGCTGTGGGCCGATGCGCTCGATGCGGCACCGGGGACGGTCAGCCAGGTGCGGGCCGCCACGCAGTCGCTCGTGCGGTACGCCAAGGCCGAGGGCGTGGCCCTCGTACTCGTCGGCCACGTCACCAAGGACGGGCAGATCGCCGGCCCCAAGGTGATCGAGCACATGGTCGACACCGTGCTTTATTTCGAGGGCGACCGCGGCCATGTGTTCCGCATCCTGCGGGCGGCCAAGAACCGGTTCGGGGCGACCGACGAGATCGGCGTGTTCGAGATGGCGGCGGAGGGACTGCGCGAGGTCGCCAACCCCTCCGAGCTGTTCCTGGGCGACCGGGTCGCCTCGACGCCTGGCTCGGCGGTGTTTGCGGGCGTGGAGGGGACGCGGCCGATCCTGGTGGAGATCCAGGCCCTGGTGGTGCCATCAGGGCTGGGGACGCCGCGGCGGGCCGTGGTGGGCTGGGACACGAACCGGCTCTCGATGCTGCTCGCCGTCATCGACGCCCGCTGCGGTATCTCGTTTGCCCAGCACGACGTCTACCTCAATGTCGCCGGCGGCCTGAAGATCACCGAACCCGCCGCGGATCTGGCGGCTGCGGCGGCGCTGGTCTCCTCGATCTCCAACGTCGCTTTGCCGCCGGACCGGGTCTATTTCGGCGAGGTCAGCCTGTCGGGTGCGGTGCGGCCAGCCGGGCATATGCTCGCCCGCCTCAAGGAAGCCCAGAAACTGGGCTTCAAGCAGGTGCTCCTGCCGGCTGCCGGGGAGCTCGACCCGGGCGGACTCAAACTCTCCTTGACCCGTGTCGCCCATGTCATGGGCCTGACGGAGGCGCTTGGGCTATGATGGGCGAGTCCGCGACCGCAAAGGCAGCTGCGAAGGTCTGAGCCATGATCGGTGGGTTTTCCTATCTGGACGTCGCGCTCCTCGCCATCCTCGTGCTGTCGGGGATCGTGGCGATGTACCGGGGGCTCACGCGCGAGGTGCTGTCGATCCTGTCCTGGGTGGCGGCAGCGGGCGCCTGCGTGTTCTTCGTCCTCAAGTACAAGGAGGAGGCGCGCGGCATCGCCGACCAGTTCCACGCCCCGGTCCTGGTGGCTCAGGTCGCCATTGGTGGGATCATCTTCCTGATCGTGTTGATCATCGTTCACCTGATCACGGCACGCATCTCCGACACCGTGCTCGACAGCCGGGTAGGCGCCATCGACCGCATCCTCGGCTTGCTGTTCGGCCTGGCGCGGGGGTTCGTGTTGGTGGTGATCCCGTTCATGTTCTACGAATCGTTCGTGGACAAGCCGGAGCAGCAATACCCCTGGGTTCGCGATGCCATGTCGCGTCCCTGGATCAAGTCGACGGGCGATTCGCTGAAAATCATGCTGCAGCGGATGGTGCCGCCCTCGCTGATGGGGCAGCCCGAGCAACAGCAGGGCTTCATTCTTCACGATCATAACAGGCCCGTGACAGGGGCCGGTGGCAAGCGCGTGCGAGTTGTCCTATATCCTGCTCGCCCGGCCCAACGCTCGTGAGTGCAGCGGCGGCCCCGGGTGCGCTGAAGCCGCGCCGGATCGAGAGGCCGTCATGACGATTGCTCCCAACCAGGACATGGCCCGGGACGAATCGGGCCTTTGGCGCGGCGGCGACACGCTCCGAGAGGAGTGCGGGGTGTTCGGCGTGTTCGGCCACGAGGACGCGGCGGCCCTGACCGCGCTCGGCCTGCACGCCCTGCAGCATCGCGGCCAGGAGGCCGCCGGCATCGTCACCTACGACGGCGCCCACTTCCACTCCGAGCGGAGGCTCGGGCTCGTCGGCGACAACTTCAACAAGGCCGACGTGATCGGGCGCCTCAAGGGCCACGTCGCGCTCGGCCACAACCGCTATTCCACAACCGGCGACACCATCCTGCGCAACGTGCAGCCGCTGTTTGCCGACCTCGACACCGGCGGCTTCGCGCTTGCCCACAACGGCAACCTCACCAACGCGCTGACGCTGCGGCGCGAGCTCATCTCCAACGGCGCCATCTGCCAGTCGACCTCCGACACCGAGGTCATCCTGCACCTGATGGCGCGCTCGCAGCGTCGGCGCATCGTCGAGCGGTTCGTGGAGGCGCTGAGGCAGATCCAGGGCGCCTATGCGCTGGTCTGCCTCACCAACGACATGCTGATCGGCGCCCGCGACCCGATCGGCATCCGCCCGCTGATGCTGGGCCGGCTCGGCAAGACCTACGTGCTGGCCTCGGAGACCTGCGCGCTCGACATCGTCGGCGCCGAGTTCGTTCGCGAGATCGAGAACGGCGAGATCGTCACCATCACGGCGGACGGCATCGAGAGCCACCGTCCGTTCCCGCGGCGCACCGCACGCCCCTGCATCTTCGAGTACATCTACTTCGCCCGGCCCGACTCGATCGTCGGCGGCCGCAACGTCTACGACCTGCGCAAACGCATGGGCGAGCAGCTCGCGCGCGAGGCGCCGGCCAAGGCCGATGCGATCGTGCCGATCCCCGACTCAGGGGTGCCCGCTGCCATCGGCTACGCCCAGGAGAGCGGCATCCCCTTCGAGCTCGGCATCATCCGCAACCACTACGTGGGCCGCACCTTCATCGAGCCCGAGCAGCGCATCCGCCAGCTCGGCGTCAAGCTCAAGCACTCCGCCAATGCGGGTGCCGTGCGCGGCAACAGGATCGTGCTGCTCGACGACAGCGTGGTGCGCGGCACCACCTCGCGGAAGATCGTGCAGATGATGTTCGAGGCGGGCGCGCGCGAGGTGCATCTGCGCGTGTCGAGCCCGCCCATCACGCATCCCGACTTCTACGGCATCGACACGCCGCGCCCCACGGAGCTGCTCGCCGCCAACATGTCGGTCGAGGAGATGCGCGAGTTCATCGGCGCCACCAGCCTGGCGTTCCTGTCGGTCGACGGCATCTACCGCGCGCTCGGCTACGAGAAGCGCGATGCGGTCACGCCGCAGTTCACCGACCACTGCTTCACCGGCGACTACCCCACCGAGCTCGTCGACCAGGACGGGCCTGTCTACTCGGGGCAGCTGTCGTTCCTGTCCGAGGTGCGCTAGCCGCGCACCTTGCAGGCCGTCATCGGCGCGGCCTACTGCACCAGGAACCGGAGGCCGACGCGGTTTCTTTCCCCGTCGTGGCGGTACCGACTGCCGGAGGCAAGGCCGCGCATCAGGCGCAAGCCGCGGCCTCCATCGCTACCGCTGTAGGGGGCGCTGTCGGGTACGCCTTCATGGCGTGTCGGATCGAAGGGCGCCGTCGTGTCAGTGAATTCGACGTCGAGCGTCGAGCAGCCGTTCCACTCCGCGCTGATGGTGAAGCAGTCGGCGTCGGGAGATGCCTGCCCATGCTCCAGCGCGTTCGCCATCAGCTCGGCCACGCAAACCCGGGCACGGAAAAGCACCCGCTCCGGGATGGAGTTTGTCTTGCCGAAATCGCCGAGGAAATCGTCGGCAGCGGCGATGGCGTCAGGCCCCGCCGGGAACTCTCGCGCAACGTGCGCGGTCACAGGCACGTGCTCAGCCTGCCAGGCCGATCGCGGTGCGGGCTTCGATGTCGGACTGAACGACCGGTATCAGCTCCGTCACGCCCGAGGTGGCGAGAACCTCGGCTATCGACGCCGTGGGCCGCAGCAGCACGATGCGGCCGCCCTTGCGCTGAATGGCCTTGGCGGCCGTCACCAAATGACGGATGCCGATAGAGGCCAGGAATGTCAGCGCGGAAAGGTCGATGATCAAACCCTTCTTGCTGCCGGCGAGCACCGACATCGGCATCTCGATCTGGCCCGCAGCCGAGTAGTCGAGCTTGCCGTCGAGCACGACGATCGCCGTCTCGGCCGGCCCGTCAACGATCTTGTATTGCATCTGCTGCTCTCCAATCACCCACGTCATCCAGCTTCGCGTCGTTTCCCGGGCACGAGCCAGCGTGCATCGGCGGCGCACGACCGCTCATGGAAACTCGAGCGTAACGATGCAGAGATCATCCGCCAGGGGCCCTTGCCTGGCCAGCGCCCGAACCTCGCGATAGAGCCGCTGGGGCTCGCTCCGCGAGGGCCCCGCGCCCTTCGCAATCATGGGGATGAAGTCCTGCAGAGCGAGCTGGCGGTTGTCGGCGGTCTCGATCTCGAAGACGCCGTCGCTGAAGAGATAGAGCGTCGCGGCCGGCGGCAACACGATCTCGTCGGCGGCAAAGGCGCGACCGGCAATCATTCCCACCAGCGGATTGGCCGTGTTGAGGGGCTTGGGCTGGCGATCCGGGGGCGCCACGAGGATAGCGGGGTGATGGCCGGCCGAGCAGTACCTGAGCCTCCTCGCCGCGATGTCGTAGGAGAAGGCCCACATGGAAAACAGCGGAAGCTCGGCGCTGTCGGCCGGGAACATGTCGTTGAGCGCGGCAACCACAGCGGCGGGGTTGCGCGGGTCTGCGCCAGGCAGGGCCTTCCGGCCGATCAGGTTCAGGATGGAAACGGCATGCAGCGCCGCGGCTGCACCATGTCCGGTGACGTCGAGGATGAAACCGCCCCACGTGCCCGCGTCGATGGGGCCGTAGCCGAACGCGTCGCCGCCGACCCGTGCGCAGGGCACGAAGTGCCAGGCGGCGCGTACCGGTCCATCTCCGACGGGTTGGGGCAGCAGCATCTGCACGTAGCGGCTGGCGGACTCCAGATCCCTCTCGAGCGTCTCGGCGTCCTCCTGCTCGCCACGCAGGCGCCGCTCGTAGCCGAAGGCTCGATCGCCGAGGTGAAACTGGGTGCCGCTCTTGAGCGGCGTCGGGTCGGCGATGCGACGGCCATCGACGAACGTGCCGTTGGTCGAGCCGAGGTCCGTCACCTGCAGACTGTCGCCGTGGGGCTCTATCCTGCAGTGCACGCGGGAGATCACATCGTCGGCGACCACGATGTCGGCCGGCTCCGAGCGACCGATCGTCAACGCCGCCTGTCCGACGACGAGCCAGCGCCTGGCCCCGCTCGGCTCCGTCAGGATGAGGAAGTGACGCGCCTCGACCGCCTCCGTCGTGCGGTCCAGCCTGATGGCTCTGGTGGATTGTGTCGTCACGACGATCGCTTCCCCGGGGCGTCACAAAATTGTAACGACGGATTGGCGCGCTGGGAAGCGCGCCGGCGTCTTTGTGCCGGATTGGGCGCAGAGTAGGGTAGGTCGCAATCCAAGCGGACACCGGTGCGAGATCGCGGAACTGGGGCGTGCCGTTGCCAACCGGCGCGCCATCGGATCAGCCTTGGCGGCTGCGGGACGCGACTCGAACATGTCGCGGCGCTCGCCGAAGCAATAGAGAAGGATCGAGGCCATGACTCACAAAACCGGTTCGTGCCTCTGCGGGGCCGTCGCATTCGAGATCACCGGACCGCTCAGCTCGGTGATCGCCTGTCATTGCCATCAATGCCGCAAGCAAACAGGCACCTACATGTCGTCGACGGCGGTGAAGGATGAGCATTTCAGGCTCAGCGAAGCGCGCGGACTCAAATGGTACCGCTCGAGCGAGACGGGGCGGCGGGCCTTCTGCCAGGAATGCGGCTCGGTGCTGTTCTGGAAAGGCGACGGGCGCGACTACTTGGCGATTGCCGCAGGCTCGATCGACGGCAAACTCGGCGTTCCTCTCGAGGGCCATATCTTCTGCGACAGTGCCGGGGACTACTACGAGATCGCCGGCGGCAAGTATCGGGCGCCCGGCTTGACCAAGAGTCCACAGGCGCCCGGGTGATCTGTTGGCGCGCTGGCGCAAACTTATTCCAGCCCCGGGCGAAGAATTCGAAGCGGCCAGGGGATCGTGCCGTGGGCAGGCCGGACGGCGGGTTGCAGCCCTTTCCACAAAGCTGACCATATTGGGGGCTAGCAGGTCTTGGGCGGGAAATGAGGGCACGCCGGGAGCCCGCGATGAACAATGCAGGTGGCCATATGGTCATCCTGGCGGGAGCCGGGCTGGGGGCCGCATTCCTGTCGGCCTACATGCTGGCCGCCAGACAGAGCGAGCCGGCCATCCAGGAGGCGGTGGTCGTCACGCTGCCGCAACGCATCCAGCCGCCTGTCCCGCAGCC
>JBGGME010000352.1:0-5130 GCA_041288195.1 Hyphomicrobiaceae bacterium | reverse complement strand
GGCATCGTGCGGATCCGCAAGGCGGGCCACGATGCGGAGGATGCCAGCGTCGAGGCCACCGTCGGCCGCATGGAGGGGGCCCTCAAGGAGAACCGGCTCGACGAGGTGCTGGCGAACGCCAAGAAGCTCCCACCCAAGGCGGCACTGGCGGGCGAGGAGTGGGTGAAGAAGGTGCAGGCGCGGCAGGCCGTCGAGCAGGCGCTGGCCGACCTCGAGGCGGCGCTCAAGGCCTCGTTCGGCTCAGGTCCAACCGCCGGGCAGCCGGCAAGGGCGCCAGGCGGCACGGACGCGAAAAAATGACCCGCCTCGTCATCTTCCTGATCGTCATCCTGGCGATCGCCGCCGGCCTCGACTGGCTCGCCGACCGCCCAGGAAACATCGTCGTCGAGTGGCAGGGCTACGTTGCGGAGACCAGCGTCTTCCGCGCCTTCATCCTGCTGCTGATGCTGCTGGCCGCGTGCCTCGTCACGTGGTCAGCGCTGCGCTCGCTGTGGTCGAGCCCGGCCACCGTCGGCCGCTTCCTCAACCGCCGGCGCGAGCAGCGCGGTCTCGATGCGCTGTCGAGCGGCATGATTGCCATCGGCGCCGGCGACCGCACGCTGGCGCTGCGCTACGCCGGCCAGGCTCGCAAGGCGTTGCCAAACGAGCCGCTCACCCACCTCTTGCGGGCACAGGCCGCCGAGTTGACCGGCGACCGCACGACCAGCCGGCGCATCTTCGAGGCCATGCTGGCCTCACCCGACACCGAGCAGCTGGGCCTGCGCGGCCTGTTCCTCGAAGCGCGGCGCGAGGGCGAGCAAGAGGCGGCGCGCCAGTTCGCCGAGCGCGCGCTCAAGCTCAACGCCAAGCTCGACTGGCCCGTGGAGGCGCTGTTCGATCTGCAGTGCCGCGCCGGCGACTGGCAGGGCGCGCTCGATACGCTGGCGATTGCCAAGCGGCAGAACCTCGTCGACAAGAACGTCGCCAATCGCCGGCGTGCCGTGCTGCTCACGGCGCAGGCCCAGGCGGCGGAGGATACCTCGCCCGAGAAGGCGCTGGAGCTCGCGCTCGAGGCGCATCGACTGGCGCCCGACCTGGTGCCGGCCGCCGCCATCGGCGGGCGCATCCTGGCCTCGCAAGGGAACACGCCGCGGGCCGCGCGCGTGCTGCTCAGGACCTGGCGCCTCGCGCCTCACCCGGATCTCGCCGCAGCCTATGCCTACGCGCGACCAGGCGACAGTCCGCGCGATCGCCTGAACCGCATGCGCCATCTCGCGCGCCTCACGCCGCACGATGCCGAGGGCCCGATCGCGTTCGCCATCACGGCCATCGACGCCCGCGAGTGGGACGAGGCCCGCAAGACGCTGGAGCCGCTGCTGGAAGGCCGCCTGACGCAGCGCGTCGCCGCCCTCATGGCCCGCATCGAGGGCGAGCAGCACGGCCATGCGGGCCGCGTGCGGGAGTGGCTGGCGCGTGCCGTCAACGCGCCCCGCGATCCCGCGTGGACCGCGGATGGCACCGTGTCGGATCGCTGGGCACCGGTGTCGCCGGTCACAGGCGCGCTCGATGCCTTCCGCTGGCGCGTTCCTGTCGAGGAGACTGGCGGCGCCGTGCTCACCGCCAGAGCCGAGGCCCTGGCGGCGCTGGGCGCCGGCTCCGAGCCCCTGATCGCGCACCCCGATGCGGTCAAGCCCGCCGCCGCGTTCCCCGCCACCGAGACGGTCGAGCCTGTCGCCCCGCCGCCTGCACCTGCGGCGGCCCCGGCCGCGCCAATCACCGTCGAGGCTGTCCCCGTGCCGCCGCAGGCTGCGGCCGAGCCGAAGCCCTCCGCCGCGCCTCGAGCCGATCCGCCGGTCGAGGCAACGCCCATCGCCGCGCGCATCGCGTCGCCCGCAGGCGTTGCGGCGGAGGCGGACCTCGGCGAGCGCATCAGGCTCGCGGCGCAGAGGGCAATCGCCGCCGGCGACCGCGACAAGACCGCAGCGACAACGCCGCCGACCAAGCCTGCCGCGCCGAAGCCCGCCGCCAAGCCGGCGGAGCCGATGCGCTCTGCGCCGGCAAGGAAGGTCGAGATGCCGCAGCCGGTTGCCCGCAAGGCGCCCGAGCCCAAGATCTATGTTCCCCCTAGGGCTCCCGACGATCCGGGTCCCGATCTTGTGGAGGAGCGTGACCTCGAGATCGGGCCCCTGCGCCCGTCCGGTGCCAAAGCGTAAGTTGTCTGTCATCCTGGGATGACCAGCAGCCCATCTCCGGTATCCAGCATCGTTAGGAGTATGTTCAGCCTTTTCCGCGTCGATCTCGCGTTGATGCCGATACGAGCGACAACGAAGGACGAGCCGAGGCCATGGAGCTCTTCGACGCGCTGACGCTGGCAAGGCTGCAGTTCGCCTTCACCGTCTCCTTCCACATCGTCTTCCCGGCCTTCACCATCGGGCTCGCGAGCTACCTCGCCGTGCTCGAAGGGCTGTGGCTCTACACCGGCCGTGGCGTCTTTCTCGCCGTCTTCAACTACTGGAAGAAGATCTTCGCCCTGAGTTTCGGCATGGGCGTGGTCTCCGGCATCGTCATGAGCTACCAGTTCGGCACCAACTGGAGCGTCTTCTCGGACAAGGCCGGCCCCGTGATCGGGCCGCTGATGGGCTACGAGGTGCTGTCCGCCTTCTTCCTGGAGGCGGGCTTCCTCGGCGTCATGCTGTTCGGCATGGGCCGCGTCGGCCGCGGGCTGCATTACTTCGCCACGCTGATGGTGGCGGCCGGCACGTTGTTCTCCGCATTCTGGATCCTGTCGGTCAACAGCTGGATGCATACGCCCGCCGGCCACGGCACCAACGCAGCCGGCCAGTACATCCCGCTCGACTGGTGGGCGGTGATCTTCAATCCCTCGTTTCCCTATCGCCTCGTGCACATGGTGCTCGCCGCGTACCTGACGACTGCCTTCGTGGTAGGTGCCGTGGGGGCCTGGCACCTCCTGCGCAACTCCCGCAACGAGAGCGCGCGCATCATGTTCTCCATGGCCATGTGGATGGCCGCGCTGGTCGCGCCGGTCCAGATATTTGCCGGCGATCAGCACGGCCTCAACACGCTCGAGTATCAGCCGGCCAAGATCGCGGCCATGGAGGGGCACTGGGAAACGAGGCGCGGCGCGCCGCTGATCCTGTTCGGCTGGCCCGACATGGCGGAGGAAAGGACGCGCTTTGCCGTCGAGGTGCCCAAGCTCGGCAGCCTGATCCTCACGCATAGCTGGGACGGCGAGGTGAAGGGTCTCAAGGCGTGGCCGCCGAGCGAGCGTCCCAACTCGCTCATCGTGTTCTGGAGCTTCCGCATCATGGTCGGCATCGGCGTGCTGATGCTGCTGATCGGCCTGTGGAGCCTCGCGCTGCGCTGGCCCGGGCGCCTCTATGACAGTCCGCTGCTCTTGCGCTTTGCCGTGCTGATGGGCCCGTCGGGCTTCGTCGCCGTGCTGGCGGGCTGGATCACCACCGAGGTCGGCCGCCAGCCCTACACGATCTACGGTCTCCTGCGCACCGCCGACTCGGTCTCGCCGATCGCCCTGCCGGGCGTTGCCGCTTCCCTCATCGCCTTCATCATCGTGTACTTCACCGTATTCGGCGCCGGCATCGTCTACATCCTGCGCCTGATGGTGCACGAGCCCGCCATCGACGAGCCCGACATCGAGAAAGGCATGCCGACGCGCGCCGCCGGCATCACGCCCGCTCCGGCGCTCGCCGACACGCCGCACGGCAAGCACGGAGGCTAGCTGCATGCCCTTCGACCTCGCCTTCATCTGGGCCGGCCTCATCGCCTTCGTGGTGCTCGCCTACGTGCTGTTCGACGGCTTCGACCTCGGCATCGGCATCCTGTTCCCGGTGCTCAAGAGCGAACGCGACCGCGACCAGGCCATGAACTCGGTGGCGCCAGTATGGGACGGCAACGAGACGTGGCTGGTGCTCGGGGGCGGCGGGCTGATGGCGGCCTTTCCCGTCGCCTACTCGGTCGTGATGACCGCGCTCTATGCGCCGCTCATCGCCATGCTGCTGGCGCTCGTGTTCCGCGGCGTCGCCTTCGAGTTCCGCTGGCGCGCGGCGCGCAAGGAGCCCTGGGATTGGGCGTTCGCCGGCGGCTCCATCGTGGCCGCGTTCGCGCAGGGGGTGGCGCTCGGTGCGCTGGTGCAGGGCATTCCGGTCTCCGACCGCGCCTACGCCGGCGGCTGGTGGGACTGGCTGTCGCCCTTCAGCCTGATCACGGGTATCGCGCTGGTCGAGGGCTACGCTCTGCTCGGCGCCACCTGGCTCATCCTGAAGACGACGGGTGAGATGCAGGAGCAGGCGCGACGCCTCGCGTGGTTCACGGGACTAGGCACGCTGTGCTTGATCGCCGCGATCAGCCTGCTGACCCCGCTGATGAACGCACAGTTCATGGCCCGTTGGTTTGCCTGGCCCGCCATCCTCTACACGGCCCCGGTGCCGCTGATGGTGGCGGCGGCCGCCTTCGTGCTGTTCACGGGCCTCGCCCGCCGCCATGATGCGCGGCCGTTCTTCGCGGCGCTGTCGCTGTTCGTGCTGTCCTACATCGGGCTCGGCATCAGCTTCTATCCCTACATCGTGCCGCCCTCGATCACCATCTGGTCGGCAGCCGCGCCCGACACCAGCCTCAAGTTCCTGCTGGTCGGCGCGGTGGTGCTGGTGCCGCTGATCCTTGCCTACACCGCCTGGTCGTACTGGGTGTTCCGCGGCAAGGTCGACCCCGAGGCGGGGTATCATTGAGGGCGCGCCAGTGAGACCGCACCAGTGAGACCGCACGAGCGCGCGCCGGGGCCGGGCCCGCTGCCCAGGCGCCTGCTGTGGTTCGCTCTGTTGTGGTGCGCCGGCGTCGCGGCCGTGGCCCTCGTCGGGCTCGCGATCCGGGCGGCGCTGTTGTGAGCCGCTCGCCCGCGTATCAGCGCTAGTCGCTGGGGATGCCGGGATTGTAGGGCCCGGTTGACACGTCTTGGCCGATCGGCAGCGTTGCGGCGTAGGCGCCGCCGCCCGTGGCGGTGAAGGTGCCGACCACCAGCGTGATCGCGAGCACCGTGGCTATGGCAATGGTCCTGAGCATTGTTGCATTCCCTTTTACTCGTCCTTCTTGATCCCCTCCTAGATCGGCTTCCAGTCG
>JBGGME010000351.1:0-12898 GCA_041288195.1 Hyphomicrobiaceae bacterium | reverse complement strand
CGGCTGAAGAGCGCCATTTGCGGATGGATGAAGGGCCCGAGCAGGTAGCCCAGAACTGCGATGGCGAGGTAGTCGGTGAGAGCCGGCAGACCGAAGAAGTGGGCCAGCGGCCCGGCCGCCAGGGTGAGGATGGCGGCCACTACGACCGTGACCAGAGCGCTCAGCGTTGTCGTGGAGCGAACCTTCTCTAGGGTGAGCTCGCGCTCGCGGACGAGGTAGGCGCCGCCCGCAAGCTCGCGGACCGCCTCGGCGATCGCCAGGATCGCCCCGCCGAGCAGGGAAACGCCGTACTCGGCGGGCGTGAGAAGTCGCGCCAGGACGAGCAGGCACGCGAAATTGATGGCGATGACGAGGTACTGCCCGGCCGATGCCCAGACGATCGCGCGACGCAGATTGACCATCATGCAGCCTTCGATGCCATGCGCGTCCGGGCGGGGCTTTTGGGCGGCGGAGCTATTGCAGGGCTTTCCTGCCGACCGTGCGTCACCCGGCGCCCGACCTGATCAACTGCGTTTGTATGCGCGGGCCGTGCCATGCCGCCAGGTATCAAGTGAGCGGTCTCGGGTGAGCGTTAATCGCGCAGCCGGCACGCTTGGGAGCAAGCAGCAGTAGGCAAGGTAAATTTCACCTGAGCCGGCACGACGGGCGCGCCCTCACGCGACGCCCTCGATCTGCGGCCGGCGCGCGCCCCAGGGCCGCGCCGCCTCGTAGAGGGCCGCCACCCGCAGCAGCGCCGCATCCTCGCCCCGGCGGCCCACGAGCTGGATCGCGACCGGCAGGCCGTCGCTGTGAAAGCCGCAGGGGAGCGTCACGGCCGGATTGCCACTGATGTTGAAGGGGTGCGTATAGGGGAACCAGGCCATGCGCGGGGTATCGACCTTCTTCCCGTCGATCTCGATCGGCTCGAACAGGCGCTCCTCGATCGGCAAGGCCGTGCGTGTCAGCGTCGGCATGACGATGACGTCGAAGCGGTCGAACCAGGATTGGATCTGTCGGTAGATGCGCGTGCGCTGGACGTAGGCCTTGGCCAACATTTCGGCGGTGTGGCCCCGTCCCGCGTCCATCTGCCTGACCAGTGTCGGGCTCATGCGCTCGCGCCACTCCGGCAGAAGGTCGCCAAAGCGGGCGTTCCACAGCGCGGTCGAAAGGACGAGCCAGAAGGGCGCGGTCGGCTCCATGTCGTCGTCCATTGGCTCGACCGCAGCACCGAGCTTGCCAAGCGCCATGGCTGCCGCCTCGCACTGCTCCAGCACCTCGCTGTCGATTACCGTGTTGCCGAGCAGCGGGCGCCAGGCGACGCGCACGCCCTTGAGATCGCCGCTCGCCCGTGCCGCTTCGACGAACCCCGTCGTCGGCATCCCGAAAGAGTGGGGGTCGGACGGATGCCAACCCGCCATGGCCTCGAGCATGAGTGCCGTGTCCATGACGGTACGGGTTGTCGGCGTGATGTAGGACAGGTTGCCGAAGGCCTCGGGCGCCATGTCGTGCGGGATGAGGCCGAGCGACTGCTTGAACCCGACGACCCCGTTGCAGGCGGCGGGAATGCGTGTCGATCCGCCTGCGCAGGTGGCGATTGCCAACGGTCCGGCGCCGGCGGCACAGGCAACGGCCGCACCGCCCGATGAGCCGCCCGATGTCCGCGTGGCATCCCATGCATTGCGCGTGCGCCCGAACAGCGGAGCCTCGGTCCAGACCATGTGACCGAACTCGGGCGTCGTCGTCTTGGCGAACAGGATTGCGCCGGAGGCTTTCAGCCGCGCTACCGAGACGCTGTCGGCCAGGGGGATGTTGCGCTCGTGGATGAAGGAGCCGAACGTCGTGCGCACGCCCTTGGTGTTGACGAGGTCCTTCACGTGCAGCGGCACCCCGTGCAGGGGACCGATCGTGTCGCCTCGGGCGAGAGTCGCGTCGGCGGCTGCGGCATCGGCGAGCGCCTGATCCGCGCATATCGTGATGAAGCAGTTGGTGGCGGCCTGCACCTTCTCGGCGCGGGCCAGCGTGGCGCGCATCACCTCGACGGCGGAGACTTCCCTGGCGCGGATCATGCGCGCGAGATCGGCGGCGGAGGTGTAGGCGAGGTCGGCTGGCGACATGGGGCGGTCTTGGATGGTGTGGGAGGCAGATCATACGCTACGTTGCGGCGTAGGGCGCAATAGCCCGGACTTGATCCGGGCGTATTGCGCCGGCTCACAGCAGATCGGCGCAATACGGCTGACGCCTATTGCGCCCTACGTCACCGCGGGGAAGGACCCATGCAGATCGGCATCGTCGGCCTCGGGCGCATGGGCGCCAATATCGCCCGCCGGCTCATGCGGCATGGCCACACGTGTACGGTCTATGACCGCGATCCCGAGCCGGGGCGCAAGCTCGCGGGCGAGGGTGCGACGGCATGCGCGAGCCTGGGCGAGGTGGTGCAGGCGCTGGAGGCGCCGCGCGCGGTATGGGTCATGCTGCCGGCGGGTGCTCCCACGGAGGTCGCGATCGCCGAGCTTGCCGCCCTGTTGGAGCCCGGCGATACGCTGATCGACGGGGGCAACACCTTCTGGAAGGACGACGTGCGCCGCGCGCGCGAGCTGGCGCCGAAGGGCATCCGCTACCTCGACGTCGGCACATCCGGCGGCGTGTGGGGACTCGAGCGCGGTTACTGCCTGATGATCGGCGGCGACAAGGCGGCTGTGGAGCGGCTCGATCCAATCTTCTCCGCGCTCTCGCCCGGAAAGGGGGACATTCCCGCCACGCCCGGCCGCGCGGGTCGCGACCGCCGCGCCGAGCAGGGCTACCTGCACGCCGGCCCCAGCGGAGCCGGGCACTTCGTCAAGATGATCCACAACGGCATCGAGTACGGCATGATGCAGGCGATCGCCGAGGGGTTCGACATCCTGAGGAACGCGGACTCGCCGCGACTGCCGGCGGATCTGCGGCTCGACATCGACTTGGCCGACGTCGCGGAGGTGTGGCGGCGCGGCAGCGTCATCACGTCCTGGCTGCTCGACCTGACGGCAGCGGCGCTTGCGGAGGACGAGGGCCTGGCGGGCTACTCCGGCCATGTGGAGGACTCCGGCGAAGGCCGCTGGACCGTGCAGGCCGCCGTCGAGGAGGCCGTGCCCGCCGAGGTTCTGACCGCCGCGCTCTATGCCCGCTTCCGCTCGCGCCAGGACCACACGTTTGCCGAGAAGGTTCTCTCCGCCATGCGCAAGGGCTTCGGCGGGCACGTCGAGCCGAAAGCCGGCGGCTCGGCGTCCGGGACATCGTCATGACCGGAGCGCCGACCGTCATCGTGCTGATGGGCGTCGCCGGCTGCGGCAAGAGCACGGCGGGAGAGGGGCTGTCGAAGGCGCTCGGCTGGCCGTTCCGCGATGCCGACAGCTTTCATCCGCCAGCGAATGTCGAGAAGATGAGCCGTGGCGTGGCGCTCGACGATGCCGACCGTGCGCCGTGGCTTGCGGCCATTGCGGTGTGGATCGACGAGCGACGCGCGCAAGGGGCGCCCGGCATCGTCTCCTGCTCCGCCCTCAAGCGCGCCTATCGCGAGCGCATCATCGGATCGCGTTCCGATGTTCGCCTCGTCTATCTCACGGGCGACCGCAAGCTGATCGAGACGAGGCTCGCCGGGCGCAAGGGGCATTTCATGCCGGCGTCGCTGCTCGACAGCCAGCTCGCTGTGCTGGAGGAGCCGGGAGAGGACGAGCGCCCGGTGGTTGTTGATGTGGCGATGCCGCCGCGCCGTGTCGTCGCCGCCATCCTCGAGCGGCTCGGGTTGGTGCCGGCGCGCAGGCAGGCGTGAAACCATGGCGTCGAGCGCGGACTTCATCGAGTTCCTGAAGGACCAGCTCAGGGGGCTCGGCCACGTCACCAGCCGGCGCATGTTCAGCGGCGCCGGCATCTACTGCGACGGCGTCATCTTCGCGCTGCTCCTGCGCGACACGCTCTACTTCAAGGTCGACGACGGCAACCGCGCCGCCTACGAGGCGGAGGGTCTGAAGCCGTTCTCCTACCAGGCCAGGGGCCGGGCCATGGAAATCAAGGCCTACTGGCGCGTGCCCGAGCGCCTGCTCGACGATCCCGACGAGATGGTCGAGTGGGCGCGGGCCGCCCTCGCCGCCGGGCAGCGCGCCGAGGCCAAAAAGAAGAAGCCGCGGCGGCGATCCCCCTCTCCCCGCAAGGCGGGGAGAGGGTCGGGGTGAGGGGCGGCAACAGACGCCGGCGCAAGCAGCCGCCCCTCACCCTAACCCTCTCCCCACTGAAGAGTGGGGAGAGGGGATCACACGGGCCAGACGGGCGCGTGCGTGCCGAGGGGCACTGGCGGGCGGGACCAGTGCGCCGGCGTCTCAGACAGGCGGGCGGCGTGGCGCACGTAGGTGATGCGGCCCTGGGATGAGTCCATCTGGTCGAGCAGGTCGCCGACGTCGGCGAAGGCGGGATCGGGGCAGGCGAGGCCGCCGTCGAGACGGCCGAGGTCCTTGAGCCAGTGCCCGGTGCGCGCCAGCGAGACCTGAACGTGCCAGGAGCCGCCCTCGCGCGCCTTGCGGGCGAGCGCCATCATCGCACCGAACGCCATCAGGTAGCCCGCGGCGTGGTCGAGCGCCTGGGCGGGAAGCTCCTTGGGTTTCGGCAGGACGCCGGCCGCATCGGCTTCGGCGTAGTTGATGCCGCTTGCCGTCTGCACCAGCGAGTCGAAGCCGCGCCGCTTTGCCCACGGGCCCGCCTGCCCGTAGGCGGACAGCGAAACGGCGACGATGCCGGGCCGCATCTCGGCGCAGGCTTCGGGCGAGAAGCCGTGACCGGCAATGGCGCCGGGGCGATAGCCCTGCACGAACACGTGCGCCTCGCGCAGCAGCGCGGCGAGGCGCTCGCGCTCCTCGTCCGCGCGCAGGTCGAGGAAGGCGGCGAGCTTGCCGCGGCCGGTGTCGATGTCGAGTTCGGCCAGGCCCGGCAGGTGCTGAGCCGTGACACGCATGACGTCGGCGCCGTGTGCGGCCAGCGTGCGCCCGCAGACCGGGCCCGCGATCACGCGCGTGAGGTCGAGCACGCGGATGCCTTCGAGCGGGCGCTCGCCCGCGCGCGGCAGCGCCCGTGCGGGTGACTCGCCGATGCGGCGGATGTCGATGAGTGGGAGGCCTGCGACGGCCTGGCCCTGGGGATGGGAGGCCCACTCCTGGGGCGAGCGCATCATGGCGGCGACGAGGCCCGCTTCGGCTGCCGCGGTCTCGAATTCTTCCGCCTCCCACTTGGAGAGTGCTGCCTGCACGGCCTCGCGCTCGTACTTGCAGCCGAGCAGCTTCAGCATGCCATCGCGGTGGTGCGGAAAGTTGGTGTGGAGGCGGACGTAACGGTTATCGCCCGTGGTGTAGACGCCGGCGATCTTGTCCCACACCGGGCCGGGCGGCTTGCCGGCGATGCGCAGATAGCGCTCGCTGCGGAACTCGATGGCGGCGTGGCGCATGTCGACCGCCACTGTCTGGTCGCCGCCGCCGCGCTGCTTGTGGAGCTGCGCCGCGGCCAGCCCGGCGGCGGCGATCGCGGCCTGCGCGAGTGCACCGACGCGGAACGAGGACGGCAGCGCCGGCTCCTGGCCTGTGAGCACGACGGCTTCGAGCGCGGACAAGTCCCCGCCGGCCATGGACCAGAGATCGGCGAGGATGTGCGCCGGCGGTGCGCGATCGGAGGGAACGTCAGTCATCCGCCCAGCCTAGCACGAACACGCTCGAGTGGCGTGTGGGGCTGGGTCCCGGATATTTGGCTGACCCTCGGGACAAGCACGAGGACGGGCGCCAAATTCCGGGATGACAGCTGCGCGGGCTATTGCGCCGGGCGCGTCGTCTTCTTGAGGAATGCCGGCACGTGATCGCCGAGGCCGACGGGAGAGGGCGTGCGATCATCGCGGTCGCGCTCCGGCCGTGGCGGACGCGGCTCCCACGGCTGGCGCTGCGATCTTGCCTGACGGGGCTGAGCCGCCGGCTTGCCCTCGGGGCGTTCCGGTCGTGCGGCTTTGTCGCCCCGTTGCGGTCGGCGGTGCTCGCCGCGACCCTGACGGGGACGATCCCCCGCCGGAGCCGTATCCGCGGCCAAGGCATGTGCCGGCTCTTCGTGCCTGTGCGGCCGACCGCCGCCACGCTCCCGGCGCGGGCGCTCGCGCGCGGGCTCATGGGTCTCCGGAGTGGCGTGCATGGGCTGCGGCTCATGATGACCGTTGTGGCCGTTGGGTGCCGCAGGAGCGTGCGCGCCGTTGCGCTCGGAGCGATGCGGAGCCCCACGGCCCCGACCGCCGCGCGCCTCGTGGCCGCCGGCAGCCGGCCTTCCCCCGCGTCCGCCACGTCCGCGGCCTCTGCGGCCGCTCGCGAGGTCTTCGGCGCTCGGGGGATCGCCTATCCAGGCCACGGCCGCGCCCAGCATGCGCTCGATGTCCTTGAGCTGCTTGGCGTCGTCGGGCGTCACCAGCGTCAGCGAGCGCCCTTCCTTGCCGGCGCGACCGGTGCGGCCGATGCGGTGCACGTAGTCGTCGGACTGCCAGGGCACGTCGAAGTTGAAGATGTGGCTGACGTCGGGGATGTCGAGCCCGCGCGCGGCGACATCGCTTGCCGCCAAGAGCGTAATGCGGCCTTCGCGGAAGGCGTCCAGCGTGGCCATGCGGCTCATCTGGTCCATGTCGCCGTGCAGCGCGCCCGCGTTGAAGCCATGCTTCCGGAGCGACTTGAGCAGGATCGCCACGTCGCGCTTGCGGTTGCAGAAGATGATGGCGTTCTTGACCTGCTCGGAGCGGATCAGCTCGCGCAGCATCTCGCGCTTCTGCCAGTCCTCGGTCGTCGGGCAGAATCGGAAGAGCTGGGTGATGGTGGCGGCTGCCGTTGCCGGCCGCGTGACCTCGATGCGTACGGGATCCTTGAGGAAGGTATCGACCAGACGCTTGATCTCGGACGGCATGGTGGCCGAGAAGAACAGCGTCTGCCGGCGCGGCGGCAGCAGCTTGCAGATTTTCTCGATGTCGGGAATGAAGCCCATGTCGAGCATGCGGTCGGCTTCGTCGATAACGAGGATCTCGACGCCGGTCAGCAGGATCTTGCCGCGCCCGAAGTGATCGAGCAGGCGCCCCGGCGTGGCGATCAGCACGTCGACGCCGCGGTCGAGCTTGCGCAGCTGCTCGTCGGGAGAGACGCCCCCGATCAGCAGTGCGACGGTGAGCTTGTGGTTGATCCCGTACTTCTCGAAGCTCTGCTCCACCTGGGCGGCAAGCTCGCGCGTCGGAGCCAGGATCAGCGAGCGCGGCATGCGTGCTCGCGCACGCCCGGTCTCGAGTCGCGCCAGCATCGGCAGCACGTAGCCGGCGGTCTTGCCGGTGCCGGTTTGCGCAATGCCGAGCACGTCACGACCGGTCACCGCGACCGGAATGGCCTGCACTTGGATGGGGGTGGGTTCGGTATAGCCGGCGGCCTGGACGGCAGCCTGGACTTTCGCGCTGAGCCCGAGCTCGGCGAACGTTGCGGTTTGCAAAAGGAAATTTCTCCGTGCGTCTTCACATTTGATCCGACATCGCGCGACGCATGACGGGCGCGATTTCGTACAACGGAGAGCGCAGGGGGATTAGCCGCAAAGGGCCTAACGGGAAAGCCAGAAGCTCGGGGAAATGATCTATGAAAGCGATCCCCTGCGCCCGTTAGCCGGTAGATGGCACTGTTCGCCCGGGAAAGCAAGGAGGGGACCGTGCGCAGCATGAAAAATATGTTGTCGCAGGGAGTTATTAGGACGGCGTCGTGACTGTTGGGCGACAGGTCCGTAACGTGCCGGGCGTGTTGGCCGGACATGCTAGATAGTTGGATAAGAAGAATCTGGAGGAGATTGCCGATGCGACAGAGCCTCGTGCTGGTGCCGGGCCTGCTGTGCACCGGGGCCTTGTGGGAGCCCCAGCTGGCCGCACTTGCGGACGCCGCGGACATGACCGTGGGTGATCACACCCGCCACGACACCATGGGCGAGATTGCGAGCTCGATCCTGGCCAAGGCGCCCGAGCGGTTCGCTCTCGCGGGACTGTCGATGGGCGGCTTCATTGCCGTGGAGATGATGCGGCAGGCGCCGGAACGCGTGACGCGGCTGGCACTGCTCGACACCAACGTGCGGCCCGAGACGCCGGAGCGCAGCACGCAGCGCCGGGCGTTGATCGCGCTTGCCGAGCGCGAAGGCGCGCGCAAGGCGCAGGAGCAGCTGCTCGGCGTGCTGATCCACAAGGACAGGCTCGCCGACAAGGCGCTGGTCGAGGCGGTCTTGAAGATGGGCGAGGACACGGGCACCGAGGCATTCAAGCGTCAGCAGGCTGCCATCATGGGCCGCCCTGACAATCGCCCGATCCTCGGGGGCATCCGCGTGCCGACCCTGGTCGTTGTCGGCCGCGAGGATGCGCTGACGCCGGTGGAGATGTCGCGGGAGATCGCGAGCGGGATTCCCGGGGCGCGGCTCGAGATCGTGCCGGGCTGCGGGCATCTCTCGACGATGGAACAGCCCGAGGCCGTCAACCGCGCGTTGCGCGCGTGGCTTGGATGATCGTCGTCCCGGCATGCGAAGCCGGCGTGGTCAGGCGCCCGCGGTGCCGGCGCCTTTATCCGTGCTTAACCCATAGGTGATGCTGCCGAACACGATTGCGTGTTGCACCGTTGAGCCCGAGGGCGAGCGCCCCGATCTCCAGTGCATGGCCAATGGAAAGCACGCCCGCAGCGCGGTGGCCGAGAGCGTTGCGCGCACCCTCGATCGTGATCTCGACCGCGCCCTGGAAGACACCTTTCCCGCGAGCGACCCCGTCGCCATCGGCGGCGCGACGTCGACGGAAGAGCCCTCCCGTCCGATCGATCGCCGCGCACCCGAGATCGACCTCGAGGCGGTCGGTGCCGCTCGTGCCGGGCCCAGGCGCCGATCAGGCAAGCGTTAGGCCGCGGGGTTATTGCGGGTGCACGAAACCTATTGGCCAAGCAGCGTCAGGCGGACGTAAGCCCCCTTGTGCGTCGGCAGGTAGTTGCGCGCGGCAGCGCGGATATCGTCCACGGTGATGCCTCTGACCTCGAAATCGTGGCTCGAGGCGCCGTGCACCGTGCGCTCCACCATGCACTCCAGGAGCTCGGCGTTGCTCTGCGCGCCCTGGCGACGTTTGAGCTCGAGACGATCGCTGAAGCGCCGCAGCTCCGTGGGATCGAGCGCATCTCTCAGCGTGCCCAAGGCGCCGAAGATCCTGCGCTCGACGCCCTCGGGATTGTTGCTGCTGGCGATTCTGATCTCGAAAACGCCTGAGCAGCTGTCGGTGTCGAAGGTTGCCTCCGGCGTGTAGCTGTCGCCGGACTTCTCCCTGAGCTCGGAGAACAGCACCTTGTTGAGATACTCGCCGAGCGCCATCAATGTGCGTGCATGCCGGTCCGTGACGCCAACGCCCGTATTCCAGGCGATGCGCATATCCGACATGGGGCGCTGCAACTCCTTCGACACGCCGTTGAGCGCGACATGGGAGCGGGTCACGCCCACCTGGGGCATGTCGAGCCTCGCTCCCTCCGCGAAGGCAAATCCACCGAAGCTCTTGCGCACCATCTCGCCGATGCTGCCGGGGTCGAACTCGCCCACCAGGAACAGGTCCATGTTGGCGGGCAACTTCAGGCGTTGGGCGTACTGGGTGAGCTCGGCGGCGAGCCGCGGCGGCGGCGTGCGCGCGGCGGCAATCTCCGTCTCGGTGGTGTCGTGGGCGTAAGGGTGCGAGGGGCCATAGAGCGCCGCCTCGAACTGCTTCTTGGCCCGGCCCTTGGCATCGTACTTGTCGAGGTAGAGCTCCTGCAGCACGACGCGGGCCTCGCTCGCGACCGTCGCGACGTCGAACCTCTGGTCGAGGCTCGTGATGGCGAGCAGGTCCAGCACCTCGGAGGTGTACTTGGGGAGGAAGGTCGCGTTCCACTCGATCATGCCCCGGCCGGTGGTGGCATTGCTTTCCTGGATGCAATCGCTGTGCAGCGCCTTCACCTCCCGGGCGGTGAGCGCGCCGGCCGCGCCGGTGAAGGAGGTGTGCTCCATGATGTGCGCGAGGCCGCGCGGCTCGGCGATCTCCTTGGCGCGCAGCACGAGGGCGGCGCTGACGTAGCCCGACCGGTTGTGGGAGAGATGTATCCTGAGCCCATTGCTAAGCCTGAGCGTGGGTTGCGCGATGAGGGCCTGGGCGGCGGTCGGCACCTGCATGCTGAGGCCGCCGAGCACCGCGGCCTTCAAGGCGGCGCGACGCGTCATGCCAGAGGTGGAATGCACGGCATCCTGCTCACCGCGCAGATCTGATGTCCGGTCCATGTCGACTTCCTACACTGCTGAGTTGATCCTGAAGATCGTTCAGCAGCGGACATGGTGAAGCGCGAGCGGCGCCACCTCAACCGATCGGTGTATGCGGCCACGCGCTCAAGGCGTCGTGATTTTGTGTGATAACGGAGCGCTTCGTGGCGCGCTCATGGTCGCGGTTACGAAGGGAACTGCGCCCGCGCCGGGCAGCTGCTTTGCGAGTCGCGGCAGCGCCTAGATGTCCAGGTCCTTGGCGAAGGCGGCGTGCTCCTGGATGAAGCGGAAGCGGGCCTCGGGCTTGGAGCCCATCAGCGCGTTGACGGCCTCGGTGACGATCTCGCGCTTGTCGAAGATCTCGACGCGCAGCAGCGTGCGCTTGCTCATGTCCATGGTCGTCTCCTTGAGCTGGGAGGCGTTCATCTCTCCCAGGCCCTTGAAGCGGCTGATCTCGACCTTGGCGTTGGCCGGAAACTCGCGCTTGATGAGCTCGTCCTTGTGCTTGTCGTTGCGGGCGTAGACGGACTTTGCCCCGTGGGTGAGCTTGTAGAGCGGCGGCACGGCCAGGAACAGGTGCTGCTGCTCGATCAGCTCCGGCATCTCCTGGTAGAAGAAAGTGATGAGCAGCGAGGCAATGTGGGCACCGTCGACGTCGGCGTCCGTCATGACGATGACGCGCTCGTAGCGCAGGTCCTCGTCGCGGTACTTGCTGCCCGTGCCGACGCCCAGCGCCTGCACCAGGTCGGAGAGCAGCTGGTTCTGCGACAGCTTCTGTGAGGAGGCGTTGGCGACGTTGAGGATCTTGCCGCGCAGCGGCAGGATCGCCTGGCGCTCGCGGTCGCGGGCCTGCTTGGCGGAGCCGCCGGCCGAGTCGCCCTCGACGATGAAGATCTCCGTGCCCTGCTTGGTGCCGAGGCTGCAGTCGGCGAGCTTGCCGGGGAGTCTGAGCTTGCGCGTCGCGGACTGGCGGCCGATCTCCTTCTCGCGCTTTCTCTTGAGCCGCTCCTCGGCCTGGTCGACGGCCCATTCGAGCAGCCGCGTCGCCTGCTGGGGCGAGTCGACGAGCCAGTGGTCGAAGGCGTCGCGCACCGCGTTCTCGACGATGCGCGTGGCCTCCTGGGAGGCCAGCTTGTCCTTGGTCTGGCCCTGGAACTCGGGCTCGCGGATGAACACGGAGAGCATGGCAGCGGCCGTGCCGAGCACGTCGTCGGCGGTGACCTGCGCCGCCCGGCGATTGCCGACGCGCTCGCCGAAGTCGCGCAGCGCCTTGCCGAGCGCGGAGCGGAAGCCGTTCTCGTGCGTGCCGCCCTCCGCCGTCGGGATGGTGTTGCAGTAGGAGTTGAGGAAGCCGTCCTCGTCGGCCACCCAGCACACCGCCCACTCGACCGAGCCGTGCCCGCCCTCCTTGTCGATGCGGCCGGCGAAGATGTCCTTGGTGACGCGCGTCTGGCCGTTGATGGTGGCTTCCAGGTACTCTTTGAGGCCGCCGGGGAAATGGAAGCTCGCCTTCTCCGGAGTGTCGTCGGTGATGAGCGACTTGGCGCACGACCAGCGGATCTCGACGCCGCCGAACAGGTAGGCCTTGGAGCGCGCCATGCGGAAGAGGCGCGCGGGCTTGAAGGTGGCGCCCTTGCCGAAGATCTTCTCGTCGGGCTTGAAGCGGATCTTAGTGCCGCGCCGGTTCTTGATGGCGCCCAGCTTCTGCAGCTTGCCCTGCGGCTCGCCGCGGCTGAAGGTCATGGCGTAGAGCTGCTGGCCGCGGGCGACCTCCACCTCGAGCTTCTCGGAGAGCGCGTTGACGACGGATACGCCGACGCCGTGCAGGCCGCCGGAGGTGTTGTAGACCTTGCTGTCGAACTTGCCGCCCGAATGCAGCGTCGTCATGATCACTTCGAGGGCCGACTTCGACTTGAACTTGGGGTGCGGGTCGACGGGGATGCCGCGGCCGTTGTCGGTCACGGAGAGGAACCCGTCGGCCTCCACCTCCACCTCGATCCAGGTGGCGTGGCCGGCCACCGCCTCGTCCATGGCGTTGTCGATCACCTCGGCGAACAGGTGGTGGAGCGCCTTCTCGTCGGTGCCGCCCACGTACATGCCGGGGCGGCGGCGCACCGGCTCGAGGCCTTCGAGCACCTCGATGTCGGCAGCCGTATAGCTCTCCCCGCCCTCGGCCGGCTTGCGGGCACCACGCGACTTTTCCTTCACCGCCTGCTTCATGTCCTCGACAGTCTCTATGTCCTCAACAGTCTCTGGCTCGACCTCGTCCGCTGCGTCCGGCTGCACTTCCTGTTCGGGACCCTGAGGGTCGGCGGCTTCCACGGGGGCCGGCACAGGCTCTGGGGCCGGTGGATCCCCGCGGGCGGCACGCGCCGCCTCCTGCAAGACCTCCAGCTTGGGCCGAGGCTCCTCGGGCTTGCCCCGCTTGGTGTCGTCGGATCTCCCGAACAGGTCGCGCAGCGCGCCCAGACGGAAAGCTGCCATGTCTTCTAACCCGTTGCTGGCGAAGCTGAAACTGTGCTGAACGCCACACACGCGGGGATACGGACGCCAGGGGCTTCGGACGCGAATCCGCCGCTGGCCGATCGGTCACGTCGCACGAAGGCGCCCGCCCTGG
>JBGGME010000350.1:0-13289 GCA_041288195.1 Hyphomicrobiaceae bacterium | reverse complement strand
GGCGAGGACGCGCCCCACCAGACCAGATCCAAGCAGTTGCAGCATTTCAGACCCCCAGGGATCCACGGCCGGCCGGCGCGCCGAGCTCCACTCGGACGCGGTTAGTCATAGCAGTTGGAAGGAGTCTTGCCACCTGTGCCTGCCCCGCCTCTGTTACCATGGTAACAGTGCCGCAACGCCTATCGGCTCTATTCTGTCCAGCAACCCGCTACCCGAGAGGGGGGCGAGTTGGTATGCTGATTTCCGAGGGTTTCTAGGCTCGAAGGGACATCCAGATGCGCGGGACCTCCACTAGACTGCTGCTTGCCACCTCACTCATCGTAGCGGCCAACCCGATACCGGCCGCCGCCCAGTTCGGCTTCCCCGGCGTGCGCATGCCCGGCATCGGCCGCATGCCCCTGCCGCTGCCCGTTCCCGGCCGGGGCATGGGCCGTGTCGGCATCTTCCCGATCATGCCGTTCGGCCGCGTCCACCGCACCTTCGGCATCCTCGGCGCGGTCGTGGTCGGCGGTGTCATCCTGGGCCGCATGAGTCGCCAAGACGGCGTCGAGGTCACCCGCCGAACCAGAACTGTCGTCGACCGCGACCGCGACCGCGAGGTGGTCGAGACCTACCAGACCAAGGACGGCGGCAATCAGGTCACGATCACCGCGGCACCGGTGCAGCGGGTCTCCGACATCAAGGACGATCCGGTCCTCAAGCAGACCGCCGATACCGCCAAGCAGGCGAGCGCCGAGAGCGAGAAGGACACCCCCAAGAACAAGAAGGCCAAGAGCAAGGAAGCCGGCTCCGGGGCCAAAATCGAGAGCGAGTTCCTGAAGGTGGATCAGCTGCCCCCTGACACGCAGTGCCGCAAGGTCACGACCCAGCTCGAGGTCAAGGGCAAGAAGGGCGACAAGCAGCAGCTGGCCGGCGGAGAGAACGGCGCCGCCAACAAGACGTCCAACACGTCGATCCTCTGCCAGACCACGGGCGGCGAATGGAAGCCCGCCTCGGCCTGAGGCTCATCCCATCCGGCTCAGATTTGTTTCGAGACGTGAGGCGAGGCTTCGGCCTCGCCTTTGTTGTTTTGCGCCCCGGCCCCTCGCGTGCACGTCTTGCCACGGCTCCGGGCTCTAGCGCATGGTTGTCGGCCGTTGCGCCCAGTTGCGAGCACGGCCGGAAACGCATGCGTGCAGAGAGACGAAGATGGCCGCCCAAGCAGATCCCATCACCCTCGAGCTCTTCAAGAACGCGATCTTCTCGATCGCCGACGAAATGGCGCTCACGGTCTTCAGGACCACCTACTCGGGCGTGCTGAAGGACAACATGGACTACTCGACCGGCTTTGCCGACGCCGACGGCAAGCTCGCCGCCCAAGGCCTCACCCTGCCGGGGCATCTGGGGTCCGTACCCACGGCGATGGCTGCGATCATGCGCCGCTTCAAGGACGACATCGCGCCGGGCGACGTCTTCATCATGAACGATCCCTTCGACGGCGGCATGCACCTGCCCGACATCTTCGTCATGAAGCCGCTGTTCCACGCGGGCGAGCGGCTGGCGTTCGCCTGCACCGTCTGCCACCACTGCGACGTCGGCGGCCGGGTGGCCGGCTCGAACGCCTCCGATTCCACCGAGATCTACGCCGAGGGGCTGCGCATCGCGCCCATGAAGCTCTACGACGCCGGCAAGATCAACCAGACCCTCATGACCATCATCGAGAAGAACGTGCGCCTGCCGGTGCAGCTGTTCGGCGACCTGCGCGCGCAGCTCGCGGCCTGCCACATCGCCGACAAGCAGTTCGCCGAGTTGGTAGCGCGCTACGGCCCCGAGCGCACCAAGGCGCTCATGCAGGAGACGATCGACTATGCCGAGCGCCTCACGCGCGCCGCGCTCGAGAAGCTCCCCGACGGCGAGTGGAGCTTCGAAGACTGGATCGACGATGACGGCATCGAGTACGGCAAGCCGATCCGGCTGTTTGTGACCCTGCGCAAGACGGGCGGGCACATGGTCGTCGACTGGACCGGCACCAGCCCGCAGGTCAAGGGCGCCATCAACAACACGCTCTCCTACACCAAGGCCGCCGCCTACACCGGCGTGCGCTCGGTGCTGCCGCCCAACATCCCCAACAACGAAGGCGTGTTCCGCGCCATCGAGGTGATCTGCCCGCCGGGCACGGTCGGCAACGGCGTGCTGCCGGCGGCCTGCGCCGCGCGCGGGCTCACCGGCTTTCGCATGGTCGACTGCATGTTCGGCGCGCTCGCCATGATGCTGCCCGACAAGGTGATGGCGGCGGGCGACGGCGGCAACACCGGCGTCTCCATCGGCGGCTGGGATGCGTCCCGCAAGCCGTTCGTCTACGTCGACTTTACCTGCGGCGCGTGGGGGGCGCGGCCGTGGGCCGATGGGCTCGACGGCAACTCGCACATGTTCGCCAACATGGCCTCGCACTCGGTGGAGGTGACGGAGGCCGAGCACCCGATCTCGCTGCTCGCCTACGAGTTCGTCCCCGACAAGGCCGGCGCCGGCAAGTACCGCGGCGGGGTGCCCTTCATGCGCGACTACCGCTTCAACGAGACCGAGGGCACGCTGCAGGTGCGCTCCGACCGGCGCGACCACCGCCCCTTCGGGTTGTATGGGGGCAGTCCCGGCGGCGCTTCCGAGAACTACCTCGACCCCGAAGGCGAGCACCGCGTGCTGCCGGGCAAGCTGACCATGACGATCAGGAAGGGCGACGTGTTCCGCCATGTTTTGGCAGGCGGCGCCGGCTGGGGCGATCCGCTCCAGCGCGATCCGCAAGCCGTCCTGCGCGACGTCCGCAACGAGCTGTTGAGCCCGCCCAAGGCCGCGGCCGACTACGGCGTGATCGTCGATACCGCACGGTGGGTCGTGGACGAGGCGGCGACCCGGCGGGCGCGCGCCGAGATCGCCGAGCGCCGCGGCTGGCGCGAGCCACCGACGGTGCAGCGGCACGATCCGCTGCCCGTCAAGGCGGCCGCGGAGTAGACGGGGATGCGTGGGGAAACGACCTATCGCGTGGGCGTCGACATCGGCGGCACCTTCACCGACATCGTGCTGATCGGCTCCAACGGGGCGGTGCTGACCAAGAAGATTGCCTCCAGCGTCGAGGACTATGCGCGCGCCATCGTCGAGGGCCTCGCCGAGGTCTTCAGCGAGGCCGGCATCGCCGGCAGCGCCATCGAGGAGATCCGCCACGGCACGACCGTCGCCTCCAACGCCATCCTCGAGCAGAAGGGCGCGCGCGTCGGGCTCATCACCACCAAGGGCTTCCGCGACGTGCTGGAGATCCGCACGCTGCGCATGCCGCGCCTCTACGACATCGGCTGGACCAAGCCGGCGCCGCTGGTCGAGCGCTATTTGCGCCAGGTGGTCGACGAGCGGATCGACCATCGCGGGCAGGTCGAACGCGCCCTCGATCCGGCCGACGCCGAGCGGGCGGTGGCGGCATTGCTCGCCGAGAAGGTCGAGGCCATCGCCGTTTGCCTCCTCAACTCGTTCGTCAATCCGAGCCACGAGCTGATGCTGCGCGATATCGTGCGGCGGCGGGCGCCCGGCCTGCCGCTCTCCGTCTCCTTCGAGGTGCTGCCCGAGATCAAGGAGTACGAGCGCACCTCCACGACCGTCATCAACGCCTACGTGATGCCGATCGTGGCGACGTATCTGGAGGCCATGCGCCAGCGCCTCGACGACGCGGGCATTGCGGCGCGGCTCCTGCTCATGCAGTCGAACGGCGGGCTCACCACCGACAAGGCTGCGGTCGAGCGGCCCATGCACATCATCGAGTCGGGTCCCGCCGGCGGCGTAATCGGCGCCCAGGCGCTGGCGCTCACGGGCGGGCTCGACCGCATCATCACCTTCGACATGGGCGGCACGACCGCCAAGGCCTCCATGGTCGAGGACGGCAAGGTGATGCGCACGCAGGAGTACGCGGTGGGCGCCGGTATCATGATCGGCTCGCGCCTGCTGACGGGCGCCGGCTACACGCTCAAGGTTCCCGCCATCGATCTGGCCGAGGTGGGCGCGGGCGGCGGCTCGCAAGTGTGGATCGATGCCGGCGGCGCGCTGCAGGTGGGGCCCGAGAGCGCCGGCGCCGCGCCGGGGCCCGTTTGCTACGATGCCGGCGGGAGGATCGCGACCGTCACCGACGCCAACGTCATCCTGGGCTACCTGAACCCCGGCCACCTCGTCGGCGGCGCCCTCAGATTAAATGCCGACAAGGCGCGCTCGGTGTTTGCCGCGTCCATAGCCGAACCCCTGGGCATGAGCCTGGAAGCCGCAGCCTATGGCGCGCACCAGATCGCCGCCTCCAACATGATCCGCGCCATCAAGTCGGTCTCGACCGAGCGCGGCCGCGACCCGCGCGAGTTCGCGCTGTTCGCCTTCGGCGGCAACGGCCCCCTGTTCGCCTGCGGCATGGCGGCGGCGCTTGGCATCGGCCGCGTGATCGTGCCGCCGGCGCCGGGCCTCTTCTCCTCCTTCGGCCTGCTCTACGCCGACATCGAGCACCACTACGCCCGCTCCTTCCGACGCCTGCTGCGCCGGGCCGACCTCGCCGAGATCGAGAGGGCGTGGGGTGAGCTTGCCGAGCAGGCCTCGCGTCAGCTCGCCATCGAAGGCTTCACGGGCGCGCGTGCCCGGCTCATCCGCTCGGCGGCCCTGCACTACAAGGGCCAGAGCTTCGACCTCGTCGTGCCGGTGCCCGACGGCCCGATCGATGAGAGGATGGTCGCAACCCTGGAGGAGGCCTTCGGCGCCGAGCACGAGCGAACCTACGGCCATCGCGCCGGCATCGAGGAGCCAGTGGAGCTGGTGGCGATCCAGGTCGTGGGCCAGGGGCTGCGCGAGGGGCCGAGTGTGCCGGAGCGCATGGTCTCGAGCCGGCCCGAGCCCGTGCCGGGGCCGCCGCGCCGCGTCTACTTCGGCGAGCGCGGCTGGATCGAGACGCCGGTGCTGCGCCGTTCCGACCTCGCCCGCAAGCGCTCCGGCCCGCTCATCGTCGAGGAGTACGATGCCACCTGCGTGGTCCCGCCGGGCGCGCTTGCCGAGCTCGACCGCGCGGGCTGCATCGTGATCGCGCTCGAGACCTGACGGAGGCTTTGCGATGGCAGGCGCCAGCCATCCGGCGGTGGCGGTCAAGTAGGCGCACGGTGTTGGTTGTCATGGTCGGGCTTGTCCCGACCATCCAGCCTTCAGAAGGCGCCGGCGCGAGCTGAAACTGACACTTCGGCGCTACTTGCTCCTTGGATACACCGCCAGCATCTCCAGCTCCACCCGCGCGCCCGGGGTCGAGAGCTGGTTGACGCACACCGTGGTGCTGGCGGGTGACCAGGGGCCGAAATACTCCTTCATGACGGTGACCATGCCGTCCATGTCGCGCATGTCCGTGAGGTACTTCGTGACCTTGACGACGTCGGTCCAGGTCAGGCCCTGGTGGGCGAGGATGGTCTTGATCGTCTCCATGGCGCGCCGGGTCTGGTCCTCGATGCGCACGGGGTGATTGTGCTCGTGCAATTCGTGAGGGTGCTTGTGGTAGAGCGGCGAGGGCGTGGCGCCCGAGATGAACAGCAGGTCGCCCGGCGCCTCGACGCGGATGGCCGGCGCATAGGGCATGTCCGCGACGCGCTCGGGCTCGGTGTGGATCTCGCCGATGCCGGCGTTGGTGGGTGAGGTGCGGAACGCCGGTCCGCGGGTCGGCTTGACTGACATTGCAATGCTCCGCTGATTGGTGTCCGCGCGATGCTCCGATGAAATCGGGCCGCGGGCAAGTGCGGGTGGGTGGACCCATGACCCGGTGGGTCCTGGATATTTTCTCTGCCTCCCGGGACAGGCCCGAGGTGCAAAAAAACTTATCCCCGCGGCTTCGATCTGAGACAATAATCGGTCATCCCGCTCCACTGAGGGGTCGTCTCCGGAGGCGCACCTGTGGCGAGGGCGGGCTGCAGGTCGGCTCGAGCGGTCACGCAACCGCGCGGGCCGAGGCCGGCCCCAGCGCCGAGGTGAATAGCCCGGTGGCCCGCCACGTACGCGTAGAAGGCCGCGATGGCTGGACGTAACGGTAAAAAATCCTGCGCGGGGCGGTCAGGCACCGCTCTTGAGTTGCAACAGGAATGCGGCGCCTGATCGCCCCGCAGCCCCTCTCTTCTTGCTGACATCTGCTCAGAGCAGGTGCCAGGCGAACTGGCGTTGCGCGGGCGGATGGCCGGCGGCATGCGTGTCATTCCCGCGAGCGCGCAGCGCGTCAGCGGGAACCCAGCGGCGGGCTCCTGGCGTGGAGTTTGGGGGTGGATGCCCGCTCGGCGCTGCGCTGGGCGGGCATGACGGAGAGAGTGGGCAGGGTGGCCTTGGCGGTTATGCAAGGGGGCGATAACTGTGCGGGCGGGGCTTCCTTGGCGGGGGGCTCCGAGTCGTCTATGTTGTTGGCGCTCAATCCGAAATCCGCGGACACCAGCGGCGGGGATGGGCTTGGAAGGGGACCTCGGCGCGAGGCTGGCTCGGGCGGGGTTGCGGGCATTGACGCAGTGACGACCATGATCTCGGGCGTTTCACGCGCATTCTCCGACGATATCGCCATCGATCTCGGCACGGCGAACACGCTCGTGCACGTGGTGGGGCGCGGCATCATCATCGACGAACCCTCGGTGGTGGCCGTGCAGGTGCGCGGCGGCAAGCGGGTGATGCTCGCGGTCGGCCTCAAGGCCAAGGCCATGCAGGGCAAGACGCCCGAGCCCATCGAGCTGGTCCGGCCCATGCGCGACGGCGTCATCGCCGACTTCATCGCCACGGAGGAGATGCTGCGCCAGTTCATCTCGCGCGCCAAGCGCCTGCTCGGCTTCCGCCGCCCGCGCATCCTCATTTGCGTGCCGGCCGGCGCCACGCCGGTGGAACGGCGCGCCGTCTACGAGACCGCGGTATCGGCGGGTGCGCGCAAGGTCTACCTGATCGAGGAGCCGGTGGCGGCCTCCCTAGGCGCCGGGCTGCCGATCGACGGGCCGGCGGCGTTCATGGTGGTCGACATCGGCGGCGGCACCGCCGACATCGCCGTGCTGTGGAAGGGCCATGTCGTGCAGGCGCGCTCGCTGCGGGTGGCCGGCAACGCCATGGACGAGGCGATCATGCGCCACGTGCGGCGCCAGCACGGCCTCGTCATCGGCGAGAGCAGCGCCGAGCGCATCAAGATCGAGGCGGGCACGGCGCTGGCGCAATCCAACGGGCGCCACGTCGAGATCCACATCAAGGGCCGCGACCTGCGCGAGGGCCGCTTCAAGACGGTGGTGCTGGGCCAGCGCGATATGGCCGAGGCGCTGTCCGGGCCCGTGGGCGAGATCGCCGAGTTCGTCCAGCGGGCGCTGGAGGACCTCACCCCCGAGATCGCCGACAGCGTGACGCGGCGCGGGATCGTGCTGACGGGCGGCGGGGCGCTGCTCGACCGGCTCGACGTGGCGCTCAAAGAGCGGGTCGGCGCCAAGTTCGTGCTGCCCGAGAGCCCCATGCACTGCGTCATCAAGGGCACGGCGGCGGTGCTGGCCGAACTCAACGAGCGCCAGCATCTGCTGATCGGGCCCTGAGGGGCGGCAGTGGCCGGTCCGCCGTCTTCCCCGCGAACGGGGCGCCTGGACAGTGGGGAGCCCTGATGTTACATGAGCGCCGACATCGGGGTCCTCCCGCTTTCCGGGCGGGCCCCGATGCTCTTGCGGTGCCCGCCATTCGGGCGCGAAGCGAGATGTGGGTGTATAGCTCAGTTGGTAGAGCAGCTGACTCTTAATCAGCGGGTCGAAGGTTCGAGTCCTTCTACACCCACCACTATTCTCAATGTCCGGCCACATCGGTAACAGAACGTACCTATGACATGGGTGACGCCCGTGTCCGGACGGATTGTCGATACGCCCGCCTAGTGCAGCGAGCTGAATGCGGCCGCAAGGGCCACCGTGAGCCCAAAGCCGGACGCCGAGAAGACGAGCACGATTGCTATGAGCCTGGCTATTTCCCGCAATTCTATCTTGAGGTCTTGCATAGGCTAACTCCCTTGCTTGTCGCCTGAGGGCTATTGAGGACCGGTCGAACAGGGTTGGGGACCAAGCAATGCGGTCCGGTGTCTCGCTGAGCGCTCGAGCCATGTCGTTGAAGCGGCAATAGTCTCAAGCCTGTGTGGCCAATGCGCGCGCGGGTGGCGGTTGATCTGCCGTTGCCGCTGCGTTGGCTGGTGACACCACCGGCGCAGGCTGGATGCGAAACCAGGCCACGTAGAGCGCGGGCAGGAACACCAGCGTCAGCAGCGTCGCCACGATCAGTCCACCCATGACCGCGTAGGCCATCGGCCCCCAGAATACGGTCGGTGCGATCGGTATCATGCCGAAGATGGCTGCGGCGGCGGTCAGCAGGATCGGGCGCAGCCGGTGCTGGGTCGCGGCGATGACCGCATCCCAGGCGGGCAGCCCAATGGCGATTTCCGTCTCGATCTGGTCGATCAGGATCACCGAATTGCGGATCACCATGCCGACCAGCGAGACGATGCCGAGCATGGCGACGAAGCCCATCGGCGCGCCCGAGATCAGCAGAGCCGCGGCAACACCGATGAGTGCCAGCGGCGCGGTTGCGAGCACAAGAAGCAGGCGCTGAAAGCTCTGCAGCTGCACCATGAGGAGCGTGATCATGACCAGCAGCATGAGGGGGAAGACGGCGAAGACGCTGGCTTCGGCCTTGGCGCTGTCCTCGACCGTGCCGCCGGCAATCACGTCGTAACCCGGCGGCAATTTCGCTTTGAACTCGGACATCTGGGTAGCCAGCGCGCGCACCACAGTCGCCGCCTCCAGACCGGGCGCGGTATCTGCCTGGACGGTAACGGTGGGAAGGCGCTGCCTGCGCCAGATCAGCGGCGGCTCGAGGACATACGAGAGCTTAGCCACCTGCTCCAGCGGTACCGTTTTGCCGCCGGGAATGTCGAGCATGAGGCTGCGCAAGGTGTCGAGCTTCGCGCGCTCTTCCGGAATCGCGCGAGCCACGATGTCGACGAGGTAGATGCTGTCGCGCACCTGCGTCACGCTCGTGCCAGACAAGACAGCATTGATGGTCTGGCTCAGGGCTTGCGAGCTGATGCCGAGCGCACGGGCGCGATCCTGATCCACCTCGACGCGGACGACCTTCGAGGGCTCGTTCCAGTCGAAGTTGATGTTGCGCGCGTCCGGGGTGCTGCCGAGCACCGACGCGAACTGGTGGGCCACCTCGCGCACTTTCGTCGGATCTGGTCCGGTAATGCGGAACTTGAGCGGCCAGCCAACGGGCGGGCCGAGCTCGAGCGGGCTCACCCGCGACACCACCTGCTCGAACTGGGGCCGTTGCAGCGCGGCCAGGATGCGCTGCTGCACGCTGGAGCGCACCTTGAACCCCTTGGTGACCACGACCGCCTGCGCGAAGAAGTCGTTGGCGAGCTGCTGGTCGAGCGGCAGGTAGAAGCGGATCGCGCCGCTGCCGACATAGAACGACCAGCGCTCGATGTCGGGGTCGGCCTTCAGGATGGTCTCGAGATCATCCACCACTTTGCGCGTCGCGTTGATGGACGACCCTTGGGGCAACGTGACATCGACGAGGAGCTCTGGACGATCGGAACTCGGGAAGAACTGCTGCTGCACGAGCTGCATGCCGAGAAGTGCCGCAAGGAAGAGACCCACGGTTCCGGCAATCACGGCGTATTTCTTGCGCAAGGCCCAATCGAGCACGGCGCGGAAAGCGCGCTCAAAGCGCGACGGCTCATGGCGATGGCTCTTCAGCTTGTCGGGAAGAATGAACACGCCGGTGAGCGGCGTGAAGAGCACGGCGACCACCCAGGAGGCAATGAGCGCAACCGCCACGACGGCGAACAACGTGAAGGTATACTCACCGGCACCACTCGCCGCGAAGCCGACCGGGATGAAGCCGGCAACCGTCACGAGCGTGCCCGTGAGCATCGGAAAGGCCGTGGACGTGTAGGCGAAGGTCGCGGCAGTGATCTTGTCGCAGCCCTCCTCGAGCTTGCTGATCATGGTCTCAACCGCGATCATGGCATCGTCGACCAGAAGTCCGAGCCCGATGATGAGCGCGCCAAGCGAGATGCGCTGCAGGCTGATGCCCGTCAGCTTCATGACCACGAAGGTGATGGCGAGAACCAATGGGATGGCCACGGCGACGACGATCCCGGGACGCCAGCCGAGCGACAGGAAGCTCACGGCCAGCACAATGGCGACGGCTTCGATCAGCGTCTTGATGAACTCGCCGACGGCCTCCTCTACGACCTGCGGCTGATCCGCGACGAGATGCGACTCGATGCCGACCGGCAAGTTCGCAGTCAGCTTGGCAAGCCGCTCCTTGATGTGCTCACCGAACGCGAGAACATTGCCGTTCTTCGCCATCGAGATGGCGAGGCCGATCGCCGGTGTGCCGTTGAACCGGAACATCGGCTGCTGCGGATCAACGTAGGCGCGGCGGACTTTGGCGATATCGCTCAGGCGATAGAACCGCCCGTTGGCGCGCAAATTTACGGCATTGAGGCTGTCTTCCGAGGTGAACTGGCCGGAGACACGGACCGCGATCTTCTCGGCAGCTGCATCGACGGTGCCGCTGGGTTGGATAGCGTTCTGCGCCTGCAGCGTCTCGATCAACCCGGAAATGTCGATGCCCATGGCGGCGAGCTGCTGGGTGGAAAACTCCAGGTAAATCTTCTCATCCTGAGTGCCGATCAGATCGATTTTTGCAACGTCCGGGACGCTGAGCAGCTCGCCACGCAGGCGTTCGGCATGGTCGCGCAACTCGCGGTGCGAGAAGCCGTCCGAGGTCAGGGCGAAGATGAGAGAATACGTGTCGCCGAACTCGTCGTTGAAGAACGGACCCTGCACGCCCTGCGGCAAGGTCTGCTTGATGTCGCCGACCTTCTTGCGCGCCTGGTACCAGAGGTCGGGAACCTCCGAGGCACGCGTGGCATCCTTGAGCGTCACCATGACAACGGATTCGCCGGGCTTGGTGTAGCTCTTCACATAGTCGAGGCTCGGCAGCTCCTCGAGCTTCTTCTCGATGCGGTCAGTGACCTGCTGCACGGTTTCCAGCGTTGTGGCGCCGGGCCACAGCGTTTTCACCACCATGGTCTTGATGGTGAAGGGCGGGTCCTCCTCGCGGCCAAGCTTGCCATATTGCATGAGGCCAGCCAGTGCGAGCACCAGCATGAGGTAGACGACCAGGCTCTTGTGCTCGAGCGCCCACTGGGAGAGGTTGAAATTCTTCATCTGCTGGTGCTCCTCTTTGCAGGGGCCTCGGCAACACGCACTTTCTGACCTTCGCGCAGCGTGTTGACGCCTGCCGTGATGACGATGTCTCCCTTTGCCAGCCCGTGAGCAATTACGGCGGTGTCCGTCTCATAGCGGGAGACTGCAACTGGTCTTAGCGCGACGCTGCCGGAGGCCTGATCGAGCACCCACACGGCGGGAGAGCCGTTCTTTTCGAAGAGCGCTGACAGGGGGAGGGCGACCATGGGATCGGAGGTGGCCTTCCAGCGACCGCCGATGCTCATGCCGAAACGCAGCTGAGGTGGCGGGTTCCTGAGCGTTACTTTGACCGTATAGGTGCGCGTGGTGGAGTCGGCGACGGGAGAGATCTCGCGTGCGATGCCCTCGATCTTCAGTTCCGGGTTGGACAGCGGCCAGACGATGACCTGCGCATGCTCGCTGCTGGGATGGCGATCCGTGAAAGCGGCCTCGGCGATGTTGAAGACACCGTCCTTGTCTGCCGGCCGGGCGAGCTTCACCACCATCTGGCCGGCGTTGACATTCTGACCGGGCTCCGCGCCGACGGCGGTGATCACGCCGTCGAAGTCGGCCTTGAGCTCGGTGTAGCGGAGCTGGTCTCGGGACAGCTCGAGATTGGCCTTGGCAGACGTGCGCCTGGCCTCGGCAAAGCGCAGGTTGCGGAGTGCGGTGTCGTAGGTGGCTTGCGGCGTGAAGCCGTCCTTCAAAAGCTTGGCCTTGCGCGCCTCGTTACCCTGGGCTTCGACGAGCTCGGCCTCAGCCGAGGCAACCTCCGCCTCGGCGGAGCGCAGTCGGTTCTGAAAGTCCTGCGTGTCGAGCATCGCCAGCGTGTCGCCTTGTCTGACCGCAGCTCCGACATCGGCGCGCCGGGCAAGCACCTTGCCCCCGACGCGGAATGACAAATCGCTCTCGTAGCGCGGTTTGACTTCGCCCACGGCCTGACGATCGTCGTGAACGGGTTTGGGATCGACAACAACCGTGCGGGCGGACCGGACGTCCACAACCGCCTTTTCGGCCTTGCAGCCCCCGAGGGCTACGAGAAGCGCAAGAGGAATGGCCAAAAGTCGCATGGCTGTTCTCCAGAAGACTGCTGTTTTGCCGATGTTGACACTAGCCACTTAAGGTTGAAAGTAGGCGCTGTCAACATGAGCGGCGTCACGAGTGCGTGATGGATGGGGTCAAGCCGACGACCAGCACACGCGCTGCCTGCTGCAAAGCAAACGCGAGGGCCGCGGCGCCCGTCGCGATCAGGATCAGCGTCAGGCGCGATGGCGGTATGCCATTGCGGCGAGCGGCATCCTCATACCAATTGACCGCCGCCAGCGTGGTACCCAGCATAAGGCCGCAGTCGAAACGGTATTTCTGGAATGCCAGCACGGCTTGTACCAACAGCGTGACGAACGCCGCGGTCATGCCGGAGATCGCGGCCGCGCTTGGCATGTTGGCCTCGCCCAGGCCGGTCGACGTGCGAGCGACGGGCTTCCCCGCACCTGCAGCAGCACCGGGGAATGCCGCGTCCAGCGCAATCGCGCGCCGCAGCACGGACGGCGTGGCGTCGAACGCGGCGACCCCATTGCGACCGCCGCCGATTGTGGCCGCTGCCCTCCTCATCTCATGTCTCCGCAGGCGTTATGGGCATATGTTGACATCGGCCACTTAGTGGCCTAAGTAGTCGATGTCAACATCAACGCCACGTCACAAATGCGCGACGATGTTGCCGATGCCCACTTTGGCTCCTGCCTGGAGGCACCATGAGCAAAGCCAACATCGCTCCCGGGGAGCGCCCCTACCATCACGGTGACCTTCACCGGGCCATCGTCAACGCGGCACTCGAGGTCCTGAAGGAGACGCAAAGCACAGAGTTCTCGCTACGGGAGCTCGCGCGCCGAGCGGGCGTTACTCACAACGCGCCCTACAAGCATTTTGCCGACAAGCGCGAGCTGTTGGCGGCGGTCTCGGCGGTGGGGTTCGATCTTCTGGCCAAACGGCTGAGCCACGCCATGCAGGGACAGACCAGTCCCC
>JBGGME010000349.1:0-12690 GCA_041288195.1 Hyphomicrobiaceae bacterium | reverse complement strand
TTTGCCGCCAGGATGAAGGGGTCCGTCGCCGGGCGAATGTGCTGGAGCCCGTGGATCGCCAGAACATGACGCGATGCGATCAGCGCCAGTGCTCGCAGCACGAGACGGTCCCCCAGGCCGAGAGAAGGGAGAGCGCAGCCCAAGATGTGACTGAGCGGAGGCGTCCTCCACGTCAGCGCGTTGGACCTCAAGGCTAGCGGCTGGGTGTAATCCGGGGCTTGCATGCTCGGCAGCTCTCAAGCGTTGAGTGTCGACACGCTCGACTCACCGTCCGTGCAGGGCTTATTGCGGCAATACGCTTCGGCAAGATGAAGTTACGGCAACAATCCGATGAAACGCGCGGCCTGGCGCATCGGTCACGAGACCGTCGTGGCGGTGCGGCAGCCATCTGCGCCGGCGAGGCATCGACCCACCTTCGCGGCTTGCGGTCGATCCAAGGTGCAGCTTAGAACGCGGGTGGCATTGGTGAACGAGGCTGCGGCTGGCGTCCACGCGATCACATCCCGACACCTCGTGCGGCAGCAAAGGCGGCATCCGCCGCCTCGTTTTCCTGCTGGTGATCGCATACTATTGCCCAGCGACGTTGATTTGGCTGGATGTGATCCCTTACGCGTGGCGCTTCCACGTGCTGCTCCTCACGGCATTGGGGTTGGCGATCTATGCCGGCGTGAGCGGCTATTCCTTGCGCGATGTGGGTTTGCGCCGGGACACCCTGAAGGGCTCGCTGGTCGCCAACTCGGTCCTGCTTGCGGTGGCGATGGGCGGACTAGTCGCTGCCTACGCGATGGGGCTCATCAGGGCGCCGAGATTTCCGAGCTGGGTATGGTTCTTTCCCCTCTACGTCGCTGTCTTCTCGCCGGCCCAGGAGTTCGCATGCCGCGCCGTGCTGTTCGCCGAGCTCGATCGGCGGGGGGTCGCTTCGGTGGCGGCACAGGTGCTGATCACGGCTGTCACCTATGCCTTCATCCATATCATCTACAGGGACTTGCTGGTGCTGGCGGCCACCCTCGTGGCTGGCATCGCCTGGGGCGCAATCTATCGGCGTTGGCCAAATCTCATCGGAGTGGCGATCTCCCATGCCGGATTGGGGGCGAGCGCCATTTCGGTCGGCCTGATCTGAGGGATCGATCTGCGTGCTGCTGCGGCCGCGAGCTATGCGCTCTCGCTAGGCAACGGCTGCCGAGGCACAGCGATTCGATCTGAGGGGATCTGCTCGAGCCCGAAGCGGGCCCGCGCCATTCGACAGGCATCGTCGCCGGGCTCGCAGGCGCGGCACACATGCGGCCGCACATCGTAAACCTGGCAGGACGTCGACACGCCGACCTCGCCTGCCAGGGCCGAGCAGCGCTCCCCGTCGCAACGCATGCGCGCGAGCCGCTCGTCGACGAATCGGCTGGGAATCCGGGCTAGCTCGGCGTCGTCCTCCAGCGTGAAGCGTGGCCACTCCCTGGAGAACGCGCAGCAGGCGCCGCAGCTGCGGCAGGGCGCGCCGTCGGTCGGCGGCATGCCAGGACGAGAGCCGCAGGAAAGCACGCCTGTCACAAAAGAAACCCGCGCAAGCAGAGGAAGCGACACTGCATAGGGGCGTCCAATTCGTGAATGGCCCATGGCACGGTCATTTCAGCGCACCAGAAGGGACTGCGCGTTTGTACGCCCGGCATGCTACAGAAGCCAACCCCGTCGATGCGGCTCCGGCGCTCGACCAACCACAAATGGATTCAAACCTTGCGAAATGCACACCCCTCCATCCCCATCCACACCTCACGCGACTGGATAAAAGTCCTTGCCAGCTATCGAGAGCCGAGCCAGGTCCGCAGCGTGTTCGAGCTGGCGTTGACCGCCGGGGCTTTCGCTGGATTGTGGGTGTTGATGTGGGCGACTCTGGGCATTGGCTACTGGCTGAGCCTGCTGCTGGCGGTCCCGGCTGCCGGCTTCCTCGTCCGCCTGTTCATGATCCAGCACGATTGCGGCCATGGTGCTTTCTTCCGCCGGCGAGCCCTCAACGACTGGGTGGGCCGCGTCATCGGCACGCTGACGCTGACGCCCTACGACGCCTGGCGTCGCAGCCATGCCGTGCACCACGCCAGCTCGGGCAACCTCGAGGCGCGCGGCATCGGCGATATCAACACGCTGACGGTGCGGGAGTACCTCGCCTTGTCGCGCTGGGGCCGGCTGGGCTATCGGCTCTATCGCAACCCCATCGTCATGTTCGGGCTGGGTCCCGCCTATCTGTTCCTCGTGCAGCACCGGTTTCCGAGCGGATCGATGCGCGGCGCCTTGCAGCCCTGGCTCAGCACCATGGCCACCAACTTGGCTATCGCCTTGGTCGTCATCGGCATGATGTGGCTGGTGGGCGTCACGCCGTTCGTGCTCGTGCACCTGCCGATCACGTTGCTCGCCTCCTCAATCGGCGTGTGGCTGTTCTACGTCCAGCACCAGTTCGAGGACACGTATTGGGCGCGGTCGCCGGCCTGGAGCCTGCACGAGGCGGCGCTGCGCGGCAGCTCGCACTACGAGCTGCCGGGCATCCTGCGCTGGTTCACGGCCAATATCGGTGTGCATCACGTGCATCATCTCTCCAGCCGCATCCCCTTCTATCGCCTGCCGCGCGTGCTGCGCGACCACCCCGAGCTTCGAGGCGTCGGCCGGCTCACGCTGTGGCGCAGTCTCGCCTGCGTGCGGCTCGTGCTGTGGGATGAGGGGCGCCGGCGGCTGATCTCGTTTCGCGAGCTGCGCGCTGCCTCGCGCGCCGCGTAAGCATCAGCCCTGCCGGCCGTAGATGCGCTGCGCGGCTTCGGGGGAGACGTAGCCGTCGGCGACGTCCTGCGCAATCGCCTCGGGGGAGCGCTCGCGGGGCGAGCCGTAGCCGCCGCCGCCGTTGAGACGGAAGCTCACCACATCGCCCTTGGAGAGCGGGCGCACGTCCTTGGAGCCCATGCGCTCGGCATTGCCGTCGGGGTTGAGGACCGTCTCGGCGAGGCTGCCGGGCTCGCCGCCGAACAGGCCGTAGCCCTTGTGGGAGTGTCGCTCGCCCAAGAGCGTCATGACCGCCTTGTCGGAGCGCAGCTCGATGTCCTTGCGGATGCCGCAGCCGCCGCGCCAGCGCCCCGCTCCGCCGGTATCCGGCATCAGCTCGAAGCGGCGCACCAGCACGGGGTTGATGGTCTCGTGCACCTCGACGGGGATGTTGGCGCAGTTGACGACGGGGCTCAGCGCCTCGGCGCCGTCATGGCCTTCGCGTGCGCCGTAGCCGCCGAACATCAGGTCGTACATGACGAACGGTTTGCCGGTGCCCTCGTTGATCCCGCCAATGTTGGGGTTCGACCAGTGCGAGAACGCGGCGAAGGCCTTGTCGGGCAGCGCCTTGGCGAGCGCGCCGTTGATGACCTCGAAGATGCGGATCTGGATGATGGCGCGGCCGCCGCTGGGTGCCGGCTCGCGCGGATTGAAGAACGAGCCCTCGCGCGCCTTCACATGGATCGGGCGGATGACGCCGCCGTTCTGGGGCAAGAGCGCGTCGGTGAACACCTTGACGGCGAACAGGGTGTAGGCGCGCGTGTAGTTGATGTAGGAGTTGAGCGCCACCGGCACCTGGTCGGAGGAGCGCGAGAAGTCGACGGTGATCTCCTCGCCCACCACGTTGATATCGACGGCGACCTTGATCGGCCCGCACTCGTCCCCGCACTCGTCGAGCCAGTCCTCGAAGCTGTAGCGCCCGTCGGGAATCGCCCCGATCAGCTCGCGCATGCGCTGCTCCGAGCGGTCGAGGATCTCGTCCACCGCGCGGTCCATCAGCACGAGGCCGTGCTCCTCGTAGAGCTTCGCCATGCGCTGCGCGCCGACGAAATTGGCGTTGCGCTGGGCGGTGAGGTCGCCGCGCAGGATGTCGGGCAGGCGCACGTTGCCGAGGATCAGGCGCAGGACGTCCTCGTCGAACTCTCCCCCGCGCAGGATGCGCACGGGCAGGATGCGCAGGCCTTCCTGGAAGCGCTCGGTGATGCCGTGCACGCGCTGGGAGCCGGGCGCGGCGCCGCCGACGTCGATGTGGTGCGCGGTGTTGATGAGGTAGCCGATCTGCTCCTGACCCAGGAACACCGGGCTGACGAAAAAGAAGTCGGGATAGTGGCCGGAGCCGAGCTTGGAGTCGTTGAGGAGCACGCCGTCGCCGGGGGCAAGCGAGCCGGGAGGGAAGATCTCCATGACAGACTTGATGACATAGGGCATGGAGCCCAGGTGCCCCGGCGTGAAGTTGCCCTGGGCGATGAGGCGGCCCTTGCGATCGAAGATAGCGGTGGAGAAGTCCTGCCCCTCGCGCACGGCCTCCGAGAACGCCGTCATCTGCAGGGTGGTGCCCATCTCCTCGGCGATCGAGAGCAAGCCGTTCCAGAGGACGGACAGCGTGATCGGACTCAGCGGCTCGTTGCGCATTTGGAGACTAACCCTCCAGGGTCATGACGAGGTGGCCGCGGGGGCTGACGGAGGCGGTGGAGCGGGGCAGCAGCAGCGTGGTGGCTTCCGCCTCCTCGATGATGGCGGGGCCCTCGATGACCTCGCCGACGGGCAGAGCGCTGCGGTCGATGACGGCGCAGTCGACGAATCCGCCTGCTTCGGGGAAGTAGGCCTTGCGCGTGCCGCGGCGGAACGACCCCGAGGACTGGCTGCGCCAGCTCTTGGCGCGGTGGGCACCGGCGGACGCGCTCGCCACCGAGGCGACGATGTACCAGTCGACGGCCTCCACCACGGCGCCGGGCTGTCGGTAGCCGTATTTGGCGAGGTAGGCCGCTTCGAAGCGGGCCGCGATCTCGGCGGCATAGCCTGCTCGCACCGGGAACGGCGGCAGGTCGACGCGGATGTCGTGGCCCTGGCCGGCGTAGCGCAGGTAGGCGAAGCGCGAGATGGTGGGCTCGGCGCCCGCGCTCATGCGGGCAAGATCGGCGCGCACGCGCGTCTCGAGCTGGCGGTAGATGTCCTCGATCTCGGTCTCGGCGCCGTCGCCGAGGCGCAGCAGGCGCGTCATCGAGGCATCGAGCTTGGAGTTGGCCTCCAGCATGCCGATGGCCGAGCCGACGCCGGCGCCGTAGGGGATGATGACGCGCGGGATGCCGAGCGCGCGCGCGAGCCGCGCCGCATGCAGTGGGCCGGCGCCGCCGAAGGCAACGAGCGCATACTTGCGCGGATCGCGCCCTCGCTCCACGGAGACGATGCGCATGGCCCGCTCCATGTTGGCGTTGGCGATGCGATGGATGCCCCAGGCGGCCTCGCCGGCATCGAGGCCGAGCGGCTTGCCGATGCGCTCCGCAATGGCATCGGCGGCGGCCTTGGCATCGAGGCGCATGGCGCCGCCGTTGAAGTAGTCGGGATTGATGTAGCCGAGCACGACGTTGGCGTCGGTGACGGTGGGGCGCTCGCCGCCGCGGCGGTAGCAGACGGGGCCGGGGTCGGCGCCGGCGCTCTCAGGGCCGACCTTGATGATCCCCATGTCGGTCGCGGCGATGCTGCCGCCGCCGGCGCCGATCTCCAGGAGCTCCACGGCGGGGACGTTGATGGGGAGGCCGCTGCCCTTGCGATAGCGCACCTGGTCGACCTCGAAGGTCGGCGTGATGGCGGGCTCGCCGCCGTCGATGGCGCCGAGCTTGGCCGTGGTGCCGCCCATGTCGAAGGTGAGCACGCGGTCGAGGCCTTCCTCGCGGCCGATGACGCCGCACAGGAGGACACCAGCCGCGGGCCCGGACTCGACGATGCGGATCGGCATGTCGCAGGCGAGCTCCGGCGACACGAGGCCGCCGTTCGACTGCATGATGAAGAGGTCGCTCGTGAGCCCGCGCTCCTTCAGCGCGCCGGTGAGGCGGCTGACGTAGCGGTTAACGATCGGCTTGATGTAGGCGTTGGCGACGACCGTGCTGGTGCGCTCGTACTCGCGGAACTTGGGCGAGAGGTCCGACGACAGCGAGACCGCGATGGGACGCTTGGCGCTGGCGAGCGCCTCGCCGACGGCTTTCTCGTGCGCGGGCGCGGCGTAGGCGTGCAGCAGGCAGACGGCGACCGACTCGTAGTCGCCGGCGGCGACCTGCTCCAGAGCACGATCGAGCGAGACGGTATCGAGCGGCTGCTCGATCGTGCCGTCGGCCAGCGTGCGTTCCGCCACCTCGAACACGTCGCGCCGCCGCACCAGCGGCACGGGTTTGGCAAGGTACATGTCGTAGGTGTCGTAGCGCTTCTGGCGGCCGATGATGACGATGTCGCGGAAGCCCGCGGTGGTGATCAGCGCGGTGCGCACGCCCTTGCGCTCGAGGATGGCGTTGGTCGCAACCGTGGTGGCGTGCAGGATGCCCGACACCTCGGCAAAGCCGACCTTGGCGGCGCGCAGCAGCGACTCCAGGCCGTCGAGCACGGCCTTGGCCGGGTCGCTGGGCGTGGTCGGCACCTTGTGGAAGTGGAGCGCGCCGGTGCGGGCGTCCTCCAGCACGAAATCGGTGAACGTCCCACCGATGTCGAAGGCAACCCGCATCGTCATGCCGGGGCTCGTCCCCGGCATCCAGCCACCCGAAAGCGCCAGCGCCTGCGGATGGATGGATCGCGGGCACAAGGCCCGCGATGACCGCGGAGTGTTGATGTTCGGGTCATACGGCTACGCCGCTGCCTTTGTCCGGCGCCGCACCTCGGGCAGCACCTTGCGTCCCACCAGCTCGATGCTGGCGAGCGTCTCCTTCTGGCCCATGCCCGGCCAGCTCATGCGCATGGAGAGGTGGGTGATGCCGAGCGCGTGCTGGGCTACCAGCATGTCGGCTACCTGCTGCGGCGTGCCGACGGCGAAACGGTTGACGGCGAGGCTGCGGAACTGCTGGTCAGGTGTGGCGTTGGGGTCGAGCTTCAGGCCTTCGAGGCCCCAGGAGAAATAGGCTTTGTACTTTTCGATCAGATGGGGAGCGACCTGTCTGTAGGCGGTCTCCTCGTCGGCGGCGCAGCCGACCTCGAGCAGGCGGCAGATGTGCGGGGAGGGCGGCAGCTTGGCGGCCGAGCGGGCGGACTTGAACAGCGCCATCTGCGGCTTGACCTGGTCGAGCGTCGGGATCGGCACCAGCAGCCAGCCATCGCCTGTCGTGGCAGCGCGCTTGATGGCGGCCTCGACCTGGGCGCCGATGATGATGGGCGGGCGCGGTTTCTGCATGGGGCGCGGGCGGATGGTCGCATTGGTGAACTGCCAGTGCCGGCCCTGGTGGGTGACCTTGTCGCCGCCCCAGAGCTTGGCGATGATCTCGACGCCCTCGTTGAAGCGGGAGACGCGCTCCGACATGGGCACGCGGTACATCTCGTATTCTTCGGGCCGGTAGCCGAGGCCGACGCCGAGCAGGAATCTGCCGCCGGTGATGACATCCAGGAAGGCGCCGACCTCCGCCACCTCGATCGGGTTGTGCAGGGGCAGAAGAGTGACGTTGGTGCCCATCCACATGCCCTCGGCGTCGGCGGCCAGGCGCTGCAGCAGGCCGAACTGCGGGTAGAAGTGGAAGCCGGGCGTGACGTGATGCTCGCCGGCCCAGATGGAGTCGAAGCCGAGAGAGCGTGCGAGCCGCACCTGCTCCACCATCTCGGCGAAGCGGCGCGCGGGATCGTCGCTCTCGGGCTGCTGCGAGTTGAGGTAGATGCCGAGCTTCATGGGCGTTGCTCCTCCGGCCGTCATGCCCTGGGTTTGGCCGCAGTCTTGGGCGAGGAGTGTCGACCATCGGTCCGGTCGTTGCAACTGCACGGGGCGCCGGGCAGCCGCGCGGGAGGTGCACCGCAGCACACGCGCGCGAGAAACAGTCCTTTTCGACGGCGGAGTCGTGGTGCAGACTCCGTTCCGGGATCGAAACGACGAGCGACGGGGCGAGCTATGCTGGACCTGATCATCCGCGGCGGCGACGTGGTGACCCCGCAGGGCGTGACGCGCTGCGATGTCGGCGTCAAAGGCGAGACGATTGCGGCGGTGACGGCGGCGGGCGCGCTCCCCGATACGAATGCCCAGCGGATCATCGACGCGGCGGGCAAGATCGTGATGCCCGGCGGCATCGACCCGCACGTGCACATGGCCCATCCCTTCATGATCCCCGATGGCACGATCCTCTACACGCAAGGCATCGATCGGGTCGGACAGGCCGCGTTGTGGGGCGGCACGACAACGCTGATCGATTTCAGCTATGTGACGGCCGACAAGAGCGTGCAGGCGGGCATCGAGGCGCGCGATGCCCAATTCGCGGCCCATGCTCCGTGCGACTGGGCCTATCACCTGATGCTGTCGAGCGAGCCGCCGCATACGCAATTCGCCGAGCTCGGCGAGGCGATCCAGGCGGGCTACCCCACCATCAAGATATTCACCACCAACATCTGGCCGCACCGGACCGGGCGCCTGATCGACTTCGGCGACATCTGGGAGACCTTCAAGGTGCTGGCCAAGGAGGGCGGGCTCGGCGTCATCCACGCCGAGGACAACGACATCGTCATGCACATGTACGCCAAGCTGATCCGCGAGAACCGCGCCGGCTTCGAGAACATGGCGGAGGTGCACAACGCTCTCTCCGAGGACCTGAGCTTCCGCCGCGTGATCCGGCTCGCCGAGAGCGTGCCCGGCACCGCGCTCTACATGATGCACGTGTCGGCGGCGACGGGCGTGGCGGCCATCTCGGAGGCGCGCGCCAGGGGGCTGCCGATCTACGGCGAGAGCCTGCACCAGTACATGCTGCATACGGCCGAGGACTACAATCTGCCCAACGGGCAAATCTATCACACCTATCCTTCGCTCAAATCGGCCGAGGACCAGAAGGCGCTGTGGGCCGGCACGCTGTCTGGCGCCATCAATTGCGTGGCGACCGACGAGCTCTGCTGCACGCTGCGCGAGAAGACCATGGGGCGGCGCATCGACGACACCACCGGCGGCAACTCCGGCGTCGAGCCGCGGCTGGGCGTCATGTACACGGAGATGGTGGTGCGGCGCGGCTATTCGCTTTCCCGCTATGTCGATCTCATGTCGACCAATGCCGCCAAGGTCATGGGCCTCTACCCGCGCAAGGGCGCGATCGCCGTCGGCAGCGATGCCGATATCGCCATCCTCGATCCGACGCGGCGCGGCAAGGTGCGCAAGGAGGACCTGCACGAGACCGACTACACGCCATGGGAGGGCCACGATATCTTCGCCTGGCCGGTGGCGACGCTTCTGCGCGGCAAGGTCGTGGTGGAGAACGGGCGGTTCCTGGGGCGTGAAGGCGAGGGCCGTCACCTCAAGCGCAAGATACGCTCCGAGATCATCGCAGGGCCGGCGTTGTGAGCGCGGACCTCGAAGTGCTGGTGGAGGAGCTGTTGCGACAGAGTCTGGCGGCGTGGCGTGTCGGGGGTGAGGTGCAGCGGGATGCGGATGGGGCGGTGGCGCTGACGGCGGCGAGCCGAGAGCTGCGCGTGACTCGGGCCGCGCCGGGCGTGCCGTTCCGCTGGATGCTTGCCGAGGGCGAGCGCATGCGGGGCGTCACGTCTATTGTGGGCTTGCTGCGAACTGTCAGGGCGACGGTCGATCCGGGCTACCGGCCCGCGCGCCTGCGCATAGCGCCATCGCCGGTCGTGGCTCCATGAAAGCTGCACTCGACGTCACGCCGGCGCCGCGAGCATGTCATTCCCGCGAGCGCGGAGCGCGTCAGCGGGAATCCACCGGCCAATCTCAACAGAGGAGTTTGTGGTTGGATTCCCGCTCTGTGCTTCGCTTGGCGGGAATGACGGGGGCGGGACCCGGGCTGTGCATCCGGAGCCCTGCTGAAACGCGCATGGGTCCCGGCCTATTCCCGAGAGCGCGCGATCGCGCGCTCTCGGCGCCGGGATGACGCAAATGATCCCCGTCAGCGTCCTTACGGGCTTTCTCGGCAGCGGCAAGACCACGCTGCTGGGGCGGCTGCTGCGGCATACGCAGTTCGCGCGCACGGCGGTGATCATCAACGAGTTCGGAGAGGTCGGCCTCGACCACGACCTCGTCGAGACCAGCGAGGAGAGCTTTGTCACGCTCCAGACGGGATGCCTGTGCTGCGCGGTGCGCGGCGACCTAGTGCTGACGCTCGAGGATATCCTGCGGCGGCGCGATGCGGGGGAGGTGACGCCGTTCGAGCGCGTGGTGATCGAGACCAGCGGGCTGGCCGACCCCGCACCCATCCTGCATGCGCTGATGACCGACAGCGGCCTCGCGCAACGGCTTGCAATCGCGGGCGTGGTGGCCACGGTCGATGCTGTCAACGGCCTCGCCACGCTGGCACGGCAGCCCGAGTCCCTGAAGCAGGTGGCGGTCGCCGACCGCCTGCTGCTCACCAAGACCGATCTCGTCGGCAGCGGTGAGGCGGAGGCGCTGGCCGGACGCTTGTCCGCGCTCAATCCAGGCGCAACGGTCTTGACCGCGAGCTTTGGGGACGTGGCACCCGAGCGCCTGTTCGCCCTGGAAGGAGATTACGCGAGCAACGTTCCCATGGAAGGCCTGCAACACGAACACGACCACGATCGCCACGAAGCCGGGCTCACCTGCTTCGCGATCCTGCGCGAGGCGCCGATCCGGGCCGTGACGCTGACGCTGCTGCTGGAGGTCCTGGCCGAGCATTGTGGCGCCGATCTCCTGCGGCTCAAGGGGCTGGTCAATGTCGCCGAGAGCCCCGACCGCCCTGCGGTCATCCACGGCGTGCAGCACGTGTTCCACCCGCCTACCTGGCTCGAGCGCTGGCCGTCGGCGGACCGCCGCAGCCGGTTGGTCGTCATCGGCCGCAACCTGCGCCAGGCCTGGGTCGAGGCGCTGCTCGATGCGCTCGAGGCCGAGGTCGGCGAGGTAGCACGCGGCTGACGGGCGGCCCTTTGCGCCACCGAGGCATGGCACTAGGATGTCAGGGCAGGAATTACAGGCGCGGTGGGGACCATGAAGGACGAGCGTGCGCGTGAGCTTGCCGCGGCTGCCGGGCTGACCAAGCTCGACGAGAAGCATCTGGCGCAGCTGGCCCAGGGCATCGCCTCGGCCCGGGAGCTGGCGGCGAAGCTGCCCAAGGACCTGCATTGGGGCGAGGAAATCGCGCTGGCCTTCCGTCTCGCGCCGCCGGAGGGAGGCAAGCGATGAGCGAGCTTGCCTATCTCGGGCTTGCGGAAGCCGCGGACCTGATCCGCGCGCGCAAGCTCTCGCCCGTCGAGTACACGCAGGCGCTGCTCGACCGGACGGAAAAGCTCGATCCGCGCTATCACGCCTACATCAAGCTCACGCCCGAGCGGGCGATGGAGGCGGCGCGCCGCGCCGAGCGCGAGGTGACGGCCGGCACGCCGCGCGGGCCCCTGCACGGCGTGCCCTACGGGCTCAAGGACATCATCGACGTCGCGGGGCTGCCGACCACCGGCCACTCCAAGGTTTTGATCGACAACGTCGCGGCGGCGAACGCGGTGGTGACGGAGCGGCTGGAGGCGGCGGGCGGCATCCTCATGGGCAAGCTCGCCACCCACGAGTTCGCGATCGGCGGGCCGTCGTTCGATCTTCCCTGGCCGCCGGCGGTCAATCCGTGGGGCGGCAATCACTTCCCCGGCGGCTCATCGAGCGGCTCGGGCGTGGCGCTGGCGGCCGGCCTGGTGCCCGCCGCGCTCGGCACGGATACCGGCGGATCGGTGCGCAATCCGGCGTCCTTGTGCGGTATCACGGGCATGAAGCCGACCTACGGCCTCGTCAGCCGCAGGGGCGTGTTCCCGCTTGCCTACTCGCTCGACCATGTCGGGCCGATGACGCGCGACGTGCGCGACAATGCCCTGCTGCTGCAGGTGCTCGCGGGCTACGACGCCGAGGACCCCGGCAGCGCTAAGGTCCTCATTCCCGACTACTCGGCCGATCTAGAGCGCGGCGTGAAGGGGCTCAGGATCGCGCTCGTGCGGCACTTCTACGCAGAGGACATGCAGGCGGACGGGGAGCAGCTGCAGGCGATCGATGCCGGGGCAGAGGTGCTGCGCGGGCTCGGCGCCGATGTGCGCGAGGTTCGCCTGGCGCCGCTCGCCGACTATTCCACGTGCACGCGCATCATCATCTGCTGCGAGGCCTACGCCATTCACCGGCACTGGCTCGCCGCGCGCCCCGCCGACTACGGCGACCTCGCCCGCCGCCGCATCCTCGAAGGCGCGGCCTTCAGCGCCGCCGACTACATCGATGCGCAGCGCATGCGGGCGCGGCTGACCAAGCGCACGCTCGAGGCGCTCGCCGGGTTCGATGCGGCGTTGACGGCATCCAGCATGGACCCAACCGTCCGCATCGACGACGCCGAGGCCTGCCTGCGCGTCTATCCGCGCCAGGCCCGCCAGCCCTTCAATGTCACGGGTCAGCCGGCCCTCGCCATGCCGGCGGGCTTCACCAAGGACGGGCTGCCGCTGTCGCTGCAACTCGTCGGCCATCCGTTCCAGGAGGCGATGGTCTACCGCATCGCCGCCGCCTACGAGCGCGCAACGGGGTGGATCAAGCGCCACCCTCCGGGGCTTTGAATTGGTTTCCGCGCGTCGGAAATAGGGCTTGGGCTAGCCTTCGACGTAGGGAACGGGGGAGGCGATGCAGGTTCAGGGGAAGAGCCTAGTCACGGTCGTGTGCGGCGCGCAAGTGCTCGTGCAGATCGGCGCCTTCTTCTGGCCGGCTCTGCTGCCGGGCCTGATGCCGCTTTGGCAGCTTTCCAACGGTGAAGC
>JBGGME010000348.1:0-24512 GCA_041288195.1 Hyphomicrobiaceae bacterium | reverse complement strand
GCGCGCGTGTGGTGCAGCATCTCATCGAGCGTCACGCCCACGGTGCTGGGATATCCGAGCGCCGTCATGGCGAGCGAGTCGCCGACCAGGATCGTGTCGAGACCCGCGCGGTCGGCCAGAATGGCGAGCGCATAGTCATAGATGCTCAGCATCGTGATCTTGCGCTTTTCCTCCTTCTGCCTTTGCAGATGGGTGGGCAGAACCTTCTGGACAGGATGCATGTGGCACTCCGAAAAATGCCGCCGCTCGATGGCCACGGCCCGCATGGTGATCGGCGGATAGTATCCCTGCCAGCCGACCGGCAATACGGCATTGCGCGCGCACCTGACGTGCACCGGCGCGGGCTCGACGACCACGCGGCAACGCGGCAGATCAAGGCCGACCCGAGGCCCGCTGCCGCCGCGCGAGAGGCCACGCGCCGCCGGCTGTGACCCCCAGGCTGATGCAACCATTACCGATTGCCTTCCGGCCAGCGTGCGCCGTTACGCCTGCTTAAGTGTGCGCAGCAAATCCGGTTGTCCTTCCGGGCAAGGATTGTTGTTATGCCGCGGCTAGAGGATGGCGGCGCTTGCGCGCGTGCGCGGTGTTGCGAGTTGGAGGGCGTGGAATGCGCAAGGTTGCGTCTTTTGTCGTTGCCGCGGCGGCGGTGGCGGGTGTCGGCAGCGTCGGGACGGCGACATCGGCGGAAGCCGGCGGATGGGGGCACAGATACCGCGGCTATTGCCCGCCGGCCTACGTCTACTACTACGCGCCCACGCCCTGCTGCTACCAGTACAGCTACACGCCCTACTACTACAAGACGACCCAGTATTGGCCGGCACGCGTGACCTACTACCGCGCCCCCGGTGCCTATTACGGTCTGTCGCGCCGCTGGTAGGCCTACGGCTCGCCGCGACTGACCCTGCCTCCACCTGCATGGCGCTTGTGCGAGCCGGCAATCGCGCCGTAATGGTCGGTTGCCGCGCTCGCTTTCTGCCATGCGCGCGGCGAAGCCGAGGAGGCCTGCATGAGCACGGCGCCGTTTCAGCGCAAGGGCCGGTTCTGGCGCGGCAACCTGCACACGCACTCGACGCGCTCGGACGGCCGGCTGCCGCCCGAGGCAGTCGCCGATTTCTACAAGGGCGCGGGCTACGACTTTCTCGCCCTGACCGATCATTTCTGGGAGCACTGCGGCTATCCCATCACCGACACGCGACCGCTCCGCACCAAGTCGTTCACCACGCTCATCGGCGCCGAGATCCACGCGCCCCTGACGGCGAAGGGGCACGACTGGCACATCGTCGCCCTCGGCCTGCCGTTCGACTACGCGCCGCCCGGCGAGGGCGAGACCATGCAGTCCATGTGCCGGCGCGCGGCGGCGGCCGGCGCCTTCATCGGCGTCGCCCATCCGCAATGGTACGGGCTGACCGTCGAGGACGCGCTGTCGATCCCCGAGGCGCACGCCGTCGAGATCTACAATCACGGCTGTGCGGTCGAGAGCGGCCGGGGCGACGGCTGGGTGGTGCACGATGAGGCGCTGGCCCGCGGAGCCCGGCTCGGCGCCTATGCGGCGGATGACGCGCATTTCGGCACGCCCGATGCCGGCGGTGGCTGGGTGATGGTCAAGGCCGAGGCGCTGGAGCCGGAGCCGCTGCTCGAGGCGCTGAAACGGGGCGACTACTATTCCAGCCAGGGCCCCGAGATCCACGACATCGCGGTGAGCGGCGAGGAGGTGGTCGTCGCCTGCTCGCCGGCCTCCTGGGTGGTGGCGGTCGGCGCCGGCGTCGGCACGCGCTGCGCCCACGGGCAGGACCTGACCCGGGCGACGCTGCCGCTCGATTGCTTCGGCGAGGACGGCTATTTCCGCATCACCGTCACCGACGACAAGGGCCGCCAGGCCTGGAGCAACCCCATCTGGCGCTGACCGCCCGTAGCCTTGCCCTTAGTGCTGCGGCCGGGCCACACATCGCACCGATCCCGACGGCTGCCGGCACCTCATCGTTCGGCCTCCTGCTGTCGTTCCCTCCGGAACAGCGCTCCGGCCTGCCGTCGCCTATTCCTCGCACCACGAACACGAAAAACGGGCGAGGCAGCCATGACGATCACTCTCAACACCGTGAACCTCAGCGATGTTCCGCTGGTGGACCCGCAGGCCATGGCGCTGCCCATGCAGTACATGATCGACACCGGCCGCGGCCTGGCGATGCTGCGCGGCGTGTCCAAGGACGAGCTGCGCGAGATCGACCACGCCCTGTGGGATGCGCTCGGCGCCGATCCGGTACAGCGCCTCGCCGTGCTGATGCGCTTCCGCTGCCTGATCCGCGTGTTTGGCGCCCGCCGCCTCGCCGACATGCTGCTCGACAACGGCTACAACCTGATCGCGCCGGCGGTGCAGGTCGCCGCCCGCCTGCGCCTCAACGCCGACCTCGGCTTCAACCCGCTGAAGTTCGAGCGGGCCCTGCAGGAGCTGATGGCCAAGATCGCCCAAGGCCAGCGCCGCGCCGCCGAGAGCGACCAGCTGCTGGCGGCCTGAGCCGCACCCTCTTCCACAGCCGGACAGTCGAGTTGGGGAACCGCCCGACCGTCTTGCGTGTTCTTCCCGCCAACCGGATACGAGAGCCAAGGGGATCGAGCCATGCGTACGATCAAGTTCATGGTCACGGCATGCGGACTGTCGGCGCTGTTCCTGAGCGCCGTGATCGCTCACGCCGTGCTGGCGCCGCTGCCCGACAAGGCTCCCCGGCAGGATCAGGCCTGGACGACCACGATCTACAAGACCACGTTCTGAGGCCCGCTTCGGTCCGCTACTGAAGGGCGTCCGGGACCAGCACCGCGGCGCCCGTCAGCTTCCCCGACCGCAGTTGCGCCAGCGCCTCGTTTGCCGCACTCAGCGCGAACGGCAGGACATGCGTGCGGATCGGAGTGATGGCGGCCAGCGCCAGGAACGCCTCCCCATCTGCGCGCGTGAGGTTGGCAACCGAGCGCACGACGCGCTCGCCCCACAGCAGCGCATAAGGCATGGGCGGGATGTCGCTCATGTAGATGCCGCCGAGCACGACGGTTCCGCCCTTGCGCACGCGCGCGAGCGCCTCCGGCAGCAGCGCGCCGACGGGCGCGAAGATGATGGCGGCATCCAGCTCGACGGGCGGGGCGACCTCGGAGCCGCCGGCCCAGGCACAGCCCAGTTTCCTCGCGAAGGCCTGCGCGTCCGCGTCGCCGGGCCGCGTGAAGGCGTACACCGAGCGCCCCTGGTGCGCCGCCACCTGCGCAACGATGTGGGCGGCGGCACCAAAGCCGTAGATGCCGAGATGGCGCGCGTCGCCGGCCATGATGAGGCAGCGGTAGCCGATCAGCCCGGCGCACAGGAGCGGTGCGGCTTCGACGTCGCTGTAGTTGGCCGGAAGCGGGAAGCAGTAGTCCGCGTCGGCGATCGTGTACTCGGCATACCCGCCGTCGATCTGGTAGCCCGTGAAGCCCGGCGCATCGCACAGGTTCTCGTGGCCGCCCCGGCAATAGGGGCAACGCCCGCAGGTATGGCCGAGCCAGGGGATGCCGACGCGATCGCCCTCGCGGAAGCGGGATACGCCAGCACCCAGCACCTCGACGCGGCCGACGATCTCGTGGCCGGGGATGATCGGCAGCTTGGGCTCGGTGAGCTCGCCGTCGACGACGTGCAGGTCGGTGCGACACACGCCGCAGGCCGCGATCCCGACCAGCACCTGGCCCGGACCGGGCTCGGGCCTCGGCAGGCGCCGCAGCTCGAGCGGCAGGCCGGGCCGATCGAGGACCATGGCTTTCATTTCGGTGCTCATCCGAAGTCGAGACTAGCTCCGCGCACCGCGTCGGTGAAATGGCATCGCTTCGGGGTGGCTCGACAGGAAGTGCCGCAGCGCCATGAACAGCTCGCGCGCATGCCTGCGGTCGTGGCGGGCCAGCGCCGCGCGGATGTCGTCGCGCAGCATGTCGCGGATGGTCTCGGCGCCGTGCTCCTGGTGCAGGAGATAGTCGGCGAGCGCTACCGCGGCGATCTCCGGAATGTGCTCGTGCTCAGCGATGGCGAGAATTTCCTCCTCGCTCAGGTCGCACAGGGCGATGCAGTCCTCCAAACAGATCATGGCAGCAGGACTCCCACGTGCCGCAAACATGACAGTTTCGTGACACCGGGAACGGTGCATTGACCTGCGTCAAGCGGCCGGGCGCTCGACCACCTGATCGACGGGGGCGGCGTTGGGATCTCGACAGCTCGGCCCGTGTCCAATCGTACGACGAGATCGCGTCGGCGCTTGCCGATGCCGAGCCAGGCAGGCCGCGCCTGCGGATCGGTGGCGACAGGGTGCGCACCATGGTAGGAGCGGTACATACCTCTCATCGGAGATGCGTCCCGTGATCATCGAGAAGCAGGAGGACGTCACCGCCGCCGTGCTGAGCGAGCTCGCGCGCGCCCCCGACGCGCGGTTCCGGGAGGTCCTGTCGGCGCTGGTGCGGCATCTGCATGCCTTCGCCCGCGAGGTGCAGCTGACCGAGGACGAGCTGCGCGTCGGCGCCGGCTACGTGGCAGCGCTCGGCAAGCACACGAGCGAAGCGCACAACGAGGCGATCCTGATGGCGGGCTCGCTCGGCCTCTCCGCGCTGGTGTGCCTGTTGAACAACAGCGACGGCGTCATGGACACGGATGCGAGCCTGCTCGGGCCGTTCTGGCGCACAAGCTCGCCGCCGACGCCCAACGGCGGCTCCATCGTGCGCTCGCCGACGCCGGGGCCGGCGCTGTTCGTGGATGCCTGGTTCAAGGACCGCTTGGGCCGCCCGATCGAGGGCGCCGAGGTCGACATCTGGCACTCCTCGCCGGAAGGCTTCTACGAGAACCAGGATCCCGGCCAGGCCGACATGAACCTGCGCGGCAAACTCATGAGCGACCGCGAGGGGCACATCAGCTTCCGCAGCGTGCTCCCCGCCGGCTATCCGGTTCCCATCGGCGGGCCGGTCGGCGAGCTGCTGCGCGCCCAGGGGCGGCACAACATGCGCCCCGCGCACCTGCATTTCCTGGCCTCCAAGCCGGGCTTCAGGACGCTGATCTCACAGATCTACGTCGATGACGACCCGTATCTCGAGACCGACGCGCAGTTCGGCGTCACGCGCCACCTGGTCGGCAACTATGTCCGCCACGAAAGCGGGACGCCGCCGGCAGCCGACCTGAAGGCGCCGTGGTACACGCTCGCGCGCACCTTCGTGATGGAGGCGGGCCAATCGAAGCTGCCGCGGGCACCGATCAGCGGCAAGGCCGAGGGCGAGCGCCCGCACCTGCCGGTGCTGGAGCGGCGCGGCTAGGCTCGCACTTGGGGACGTCGGGGGATGGCTCTGCTCAACACCGGGGACGGCTACGGCTCGCTGACGAAGGTCTGCCATTGGCTCGTGGTGGTGCTGTTCGCGTTCCAGTTCGCGGCAGCCAACGTCATGCTGCGGCTCGACGATGGCGGGGCGTTCCTGGGGCTCAGCCAGGACGTCTATTACAACTGGCACAAGTCGATCGGGCTCGTGGCGCTGCTGGCCGCGGTGGTGCGATTGCTGGCGCGGCGCAGCGGCCAGCTGCCGCCCTGGGCGCCGACGCTGAGCGCGGGCGAGCGAAAATTCATCCATCGCGCGGAGCAGGTGCTTTATGCCGCCATGTTCGTGATGCCCGTCAGCGGCTTCCTCTACGTCATGGCCGGCGGCTATGGTGTGAACCTGTTCGGGGTTGTGCATCTGCCAAATCCAATCGGCATCTGGCCGCTGCTTGCCACCGCCGCGAAGTGGACGCACATCGCCAGCGCCTATGCGCTAGTCGCGGCGCTGGCCGGCCACGTGGGCCTCGTGCTGTGGCACACGCTGGTGCTGCGCGACGGCCTGCTGCGGCGCATGCTGCCCTAGTGTCCAGACGTAGGGCGCAATAAGCCCCCGACTTGATCGGGGGCGCATTGCGCCAATCCGCCCGTCGAAACGACGGCGCAATACGCTTCGCTATTGCGCCCTACAACCTGTTACCGCTTCCCAAGGATGGAGACGTCGGAGGGGTTGGTATAGGCGGGGTCGGTCCAGCCGTTCTCGTCGTAGTCGGCCATGCAGCGCTCGGCCAGCGCCTCCATCTCTTTGAGCGCGCCCGAGCCCTGCGCCAGCATCAGCGGAAACAGCCGCACCAGCTCGTGGCTGCCGGCGTAGTTCATCTCGTAGAGCTCGTGGCGGGCGCCGAACTCGCTGCCAACGGCGTCCCACAGCAGCTTCATGATCTTGATGCGCTCCTTGTAATCGACGCCGTTGGAGCCACGCACGTAGCGGGCGAGGTACTTGTCGATGTCGGGGTTCTTGAAGTCGCGGGCGTGGCTCGGCAGGTAGATGAGGCCCGAGGCGATCACCTTCTCCACGATCGACCGCACCGCCGGATAGGCCTCGGTCATGAACAGGCGGTAGGCGGTCGAGGCGCGCATATTGGGCAGCACCGTATCGCCGACCCAGGGCTCCGGATTGCAGGCCATGGCGTCGGAGAGCGACCAGAACAGGTTGCGCCAGCCGATCACCTCGCCGATCTGGGCCTGCACGCCGCGGAAGGCCTCCACGCCCGTCGCGCGCGCGGCCTTGAAGAGAAGGCCGGAGATGAAGTCGAGCTTGACGGCGAGGCGCGTGGTGCCCTGCAAGGTGAAGCCGTTGACGAAGCCCGAGCGCGGGTAGAACTGCTTCAGCCGCTCCACGTCGCGGTGGATGATCACGTTCTCCCAGGGGATGAAGGCGTTGTCGCACACGAAGATGGCGTCGTTCTCGTCGAAGCGGGAAGTGAGCGGGTAGTCCCAGGGCGAGCCGGTGGCGGCGGCGGCAAGCTCGTAGGAGGCGCGGCAGAACAGCTTGATGCCGGGCGTGTTCATGGGCGCGATGAACATCACCACCATGGCCGGGTCGTTGATCTCCTGGCCCATGTTCTGGCCGAGGAAGTTGTAGTGGGTGAGCGCCGAGTTGGTCGCTACCACCTTGGCGCCCGAGACGTAGATGCCGGCGTCGGTCTCCTTCTGGATGGTGATGTAGACGTCCTTGACCTGCTCGACGGGCTTGGCGCGGTCGATGGGCGGGTTGACGAGGGCGTGGTTGAGATAGAGCACGGCCTCCTGGCCGCGCTTGTGCCACGCGCGCGCGTTGTCGGCGAATGGCCCATAGAACTCGGCGTTGGCGCCGAGCGTGTTGAGGAACGCGGCCTTGTAGTCGGGGCTGCGGCCCATCCAACCGTAGGTGATGCGCGCCCACGCCGCGATGGCGTCGCGCTGGGCGATCACGTCCTCGCGCGAGCGCGCGGCCTTGAAGAACTTGTGCGTGTAGCCGCCCGAGCCCGTGTCGGTCGGCGCGGTCAGCACGTCCTTGGTCTTGGGGTCGTGCATGGCATCGTAGAGCTTGGCGACCGAGGCGGCAGCGTTGCGGAAGGCCGGATGCGTGGTGACGTCCTTCACGCGCTCGCCGTAGGCATAGACCTCGCGCCCGTCGCGCAGCGACTCCAGGTACTCCGCGCCGGTGAACGGGCGCTTCTTGCCCTCGAGGACGGCTTCAGGTTTGTCGGCCATGGCGCATTTCGTCCCCTGTGTGTCTTGGAGGTGTGCCGATGATAGCCAACGGCGCGCCGTGCGCCTACGCCGACGGCGGCGATGTTGCCGCGGCCGGGGCGCCTTCAGCGAGGGGCCATTCAGCTTGTGGTCATGTTGTCGAGCGCCTAATCTCCGCCACGCAGGAGCGGTACGCGCCGGCAGCGTGACGGGCACAGGCCCTGCGCGCCGGCGTGCTCGGGAGGAAGCGCATGCGGAATGCCCTCGGCGCAGCTTGGGTTCTGGCCTGCCTCGTGCTGGCGATGGGGTTTGCCCATATCGGCGTGCCGCTCGTCCCGGCGGCGGCGGCAGAAACGCAGACGGCGAGCCTGAATGAGCGGGCCGCGGCGCCGGATGTGCGCGCCTCGCCCCAGCAGAACATGAGCACGCTGCCCAAGACGGCGCAGATGCGCTGCCCGGCGGGCCAGCTTGTGTTCTTGTCGACCGCGTGCGGCTGCAACGGCGCCTGCTGCGCCTGCTCGCAGGGCGCGCGCTATCTCAACCACTGCACCTGCCGGTGCGAGCAGGCGCCGCCGGCGCCGGCCTCTTGCCGCTTCGGGTTCAGCGTCGGCAGCCAGTAGCGCGCCGGCTCCCTCGAGTCCTCAACGGCACTTGGCGGTGAACTCCTCGAGCAGCTGGGTGGAGCGCTCCTGCGCGATCGGCGTGAGAGAAAAGGCCACCAAGAACTCGGAGCGCTTGTTCTTCAGGAACAGCTCGGCAACCGAGAAGGCGTCGGGCTCCTTGGATATGGTGGACAGGTCCTCCGGCAGGCAGCGGCCGCGGCTGTGCTGCTCGACGATGCTCTGCATCACGTGCGACAGCTTCCAACCGAGCGGCAGATTGAAGCGCTCGTACTCCAGGGTGAACTGCGGCTCGGGGCGCGCCGAGCAGGGCACGGTGCGCACCTGGTTGTCCGGCGCGTTGCCGCCTCCCGCGCCGTCCGTGGTGTTGAGCGAGTGCATTCCGCCTCCCGGACACTCGAGCAGGGCCTGGCGGTAATTCTCGTCGAGGAAGGCGTTGCGGACGCTGTAGCCGCGGCGCAGGCGCACGTTGAGCATGGCGCGCACGGGCGGTGTCGCCTCGCCGAGCAGCCCGGACGTCGCGACTCCCTCCGGCTGCTGGCTGCCGATGACGATCATGTGCAGCTTGATCAGACCGTTGAGCTCGAAGGGCCGCAGCGCGAAGCGGACCGCACGCAGCGCCTCCAGGCCCGAGGCCTCGAAATAGGCGCCGTCGACGAGCGCGAGCGGGCTGCCGGGCACCTTCGCCGGCGGCAGCACCCAGGGGAAGCGGCCGCTCAGCCCGACGGCCGCGGAGAGCGTGACGTCCTTGGTCTCGGGCAGCGAGTTGGCGTGCAGGTAGGCGATGTCGGAGCCCGACTCCTGCACGGTGGCGCGGAAGGGGGCGATGACGATCAGCCGGCCGTCCTCCACGCTGGTGGTGTTGATCAACAGTGCCGGGCCGGCGTCGGCGGGGCTCCAATGCTCGAGGAACGGGCTGGCGAACGGGTTCTTTGCGTCCCGCTCCCATTTCGCCCAGCTGTCCTCGATGCTCTCCTCCAGCGCGCGACCGCGGCTCATCTGCGTGAGGGCCGTCAAGCCGGGGATGTTGGAGACGAGGCTCACGGGCACGATGTGCTGGGCGAGATCCGCAAACAGCGCGCGCGCCACGATCGGGGCAAGGAAATCGCCATCGAGCAGCCGGTCGATCCGCTTCTCCAGGGGCCCTGGCGTGGGCTCGGCGGCGAGGTCGAGCTTGCAGGGCTTCCACGGCGCATTCGTCGCCTCCTTCTTGGCGAGGGCTGCGAACATGGCGGCGCCGAGGCTGCCGCCGGACACGCCGCTGACGGCGAAGATGTGCTGGGAGAAGCTCGGGCACTGGTCCTGGATGCGGGCGAGAATCTTGGCCGTGAACTGTGCCGCATAGAGGCCGCCGGCCTCGGCCGCGACGAGATAAACGGGATAGGGCTGGCCCTCGAATACGTCCCTGTCCTTGCGCGCGCCGAGCCACTCCGAGAAGCGATTGCCGATCTCGGAGACAGGCGGGATGTCCTTCGGCCGATCGACCACCGTGATGCGATGCATGTTGCCGGCGTCGAGCACGGTCCAGACGAGACTCCAGACGATGAGAAGCAGCACGAAGGGAATGCCGTGACGGGCGGATGCGCCCTGCAGCAGGCTGAGGCCGACCAGCAGCAGGCAGAGGAAGACCAGGAAGATCGCCAGCGAGCCCGCGTGCTGGGACAGCGGGACCGAGACTGCCGGAAAGAACGCCATTGCGACCAGGAACGCCGTGAGCGCGTAGCAGAGCACGCGCCAGGGCCGACCGAAGGCCGTGCTCGCCGGGGATGCGGGCGGGCTGCCCCAGCGCTGCCAGCTGTAGGTCGCGATGAGAAAGAGGATGGCTACGACCGCGACGCCCGTCGCCGCGACCGTCAGGTGGCGCGCGGCGACCCGCATCTCCGCGATGATGCGCTCGAAGTCGGCGCCGACGTGGGTGGCGATGCCCGACACGTCGCGCACGGCGAGGAACATGCCGACTGCAGCACCGGCGAGCACCAGCGTGCCGCACAGCGGCGGGCCCCAGCGCAGGGTTGAGCTCAGCACCTGGCCAGGGTTGCTGGATTTGGCAAGGTGCATGGCGGCGCGATGGCGGCCGACGTAGAAGGTGAGGAACGCCGCGAGCAGCAGCGTGAGGGCAGTGAACGCGGCCTGACTCAGCGCGATGGTCGCAGCCTCCGGCTTACGCAGGTTCTCGGCCAGCGCCCGGTAGAGGTCGCGCACCTGATCGGGCAGCACAAGCAGGCAGACGGCCAGCAGAGCAACGACCGCAGGCATGCGCAACACGCGGAGCGCCTCGAAGAACTCGTCCATCCGGTGGCGGCGAGCTTCGGCATCCATCTGGTACCTCCCTCAGCAGCAGGCGCATTGCGCCCACCGCACCCACGCCGGCCCCCGCCAGGCCGGCGCTCAAGTCTACATAGCTGATGGTATCGCGACCGATTGTGTTGTTTAGAGGCCAAATCTGGAGGCCAAGTCCGGACGCGTGGCCGCAAGCGATTCCCGACTTTCCGAGAGAGTCCTGCTCCGCTACTGTTTCAGACGCATTTCACGATCGGGGGGTTGTCAGCAAGGCCATGTTGCGCGCCCGAGCCCTAAGGCTGAAGTGGCCGGTCCAGGTCAGCGTGTTTGTAACGCATTTCCTGCACCACACGCTCGCTTTCTTTGTCTGGGCATCGCTGATCCTGCACGTCGCGATCCCGATGGCCGCGGCGGGCATGAACGTGCACCAGATTGCCCAGGAGGGGCGCAAATTCCTGAGCGAAGGTCGCGTCAGCTGGCGAATTGTCATCGCAATCGCGCTCGTGCCGGCGGTCCTTGTCGCAGTGCGGCAGGCCTACCTGTCATGGGAAGGCGTCCGCGACCGCCTGCATCAGCGAGGGTACGCGCCCGATCACGGTGTGCACGTGATCAAGTGGCCGCTCCGCACGGGACGGTTCGTGGCGACCCTGTTGCATCAGATGGCGGCGTTTTGCGGCTGGGTCTGGATCCTGTTCGCCCTGGTCGGGAGCCTTGGCGAGGCCGGCAATCATGTCATGAACCTGCGCGAGGCCGGCGTCGACTACTTCAAGGACGTCGGCGGCATCGACTGGCGCTACCTGCTCGCGGCGTCCGCCGTTCCCGCCTTGCTGATGGCGTTGTGGAACGCCAAGCGTGCCTACCGGCGGTTGCTTGCCATGGCGCAGGACCATCTGCCCAAGCTTGCGGTTCCTCCGCGGCCGGCGTGACGCGCAGTGCGCGCTTGTTGAGACAGGAGAAGCACCATGCCGGTTTTCGAGAAGGGGCCAGTCCAGATCTTCTACGAGGAAGCCGGCGCCGGCTTCCCGCTGCTGTTGCTCCCGGGTGGCGGCTTGAACTCCACGATCTCCTTCTTCACGGGAAGCGCGCCTTTCAACGCGATCGAGGAGCTCGAGGGAGAGTTCCGCTGCATCACGGCGGACCTGCGCAACGCCAATGGCGGGAAGTCGTCGGGTCCCGTGGAGGTCGATCGGCCCTGGGATGCCTACGCCGACGACCAACTCGGCCTGATGGATCACCTCAAGATCGACAAGTTCCTGGTCATGGGCTTCTGCATCGGCGGCCCGTTCATCTGGAACCTGCTGCGACGGGCGCCCGACCGCATCGTTGCCGCGGTGCTGGCGCAGCCGAGCGGCTTCCGCCCCGAGACGCCCGACCTCTTCTACCAGAACAACATCAAGGGCTGGGGACCGCCGCTGTGCGCTCGCCGTCCCGACGTCACGATGACGATGGTCGATGCGTTCCTGAGCAGGATGTACCGCGCCAACGCCGATTTCGTCTTCACCGTGACGCGTGATTTCGTGCGTGCGTGCCGGACGCCCGTGCTGGTCCTCCCCGACGACGTCCCGGCACACCCCTTTGCGGTGGCCATGGAGTCCGCGCTGCTCGCACCCAACTCCCAGGTCAGCCTCTATCCGTGGAAAGAGACCAAAGACACCATCCCGCTGGCCGTGCGCCACGTCCGCATGTTCCTGCAGGCCCATCGACCGCAGTCGGCGCGCTAGAGTCTTCGGGGCCTCATCGAGCCGGAGCGCGATAGAGCCTCGCCAGCTGTCGATTGCCGGGGATTGCCAGCGCTCGGCAATCCTCTCTTCACCCTCTCGAAGGAAACCGCATCGGTCGCGCCCAAGGTCCACGCCAAACTCGTCGTCGGACTTGGCAGGAGGATCTGCAATGCGGTGCGCAATCGTGGCGATGGCTTCCTTAGCGGTGTGCACATTCGCCGCGAGCATCGGTGCAGTCGCGCAGCATTGGCGCATCCCCGACGGTTACGACAATGCGACGCCCCGCTACTACGACTATCGCGCGCCCCGCGCCTACTACCCTGACGAGGCGCCGGCGGCGCTGCGTCTGGACGGCCCTGTCGTGGTCGCTCCACCCGCGGCAGTGGTTCCCGTCCCACCTGCGCCACCGGCTCCGCCCTATGCCCCGACCGGCGCCAATCTGCCGCCTCCCGCGTACCCGCCACCGGCATACGGCTATGCGGCACCGCTCACGCCGTACCCCGCCGCCAACATCAGGCCGATCTGCGGCGTGTACAGGTTCTGGAGCGGCGACCGCTGCATCGACGCCCGCGGCGACTAAGCAGATCGGCTCCCGGACTCAGGTGCGCGCGATGTTGCGCACCTCATCGGGGCGGATCACGATCGGCCCTTCGATCAGGCGCGGCTTGAGCGGCGAGATCGGCTCCACCAGCGGCTCGCGGGGTCCCGGGTTGCGCCGCCAGCGCCAGCCGGTGCGCGGCGGCACGGCATCGAGGCGGATCGGGTAGATGGTGAGCTTGTCGGGCTCGAACTTCATGCGCAGGAAGCAGCGGTAGCCGTCGAGGCGCTGGGAGGAGAACAGCCAGTCGCAGTTCACCTTGCCGAAGATGTAGGTGACCATCAGGTACAGGCCGAAGATCAAGCCGCCGAGCGTGCCGCCGATCAGCACCATCTCGAAGGGGTAGATGAAGCTCACCCAGAACGGCACCGGCGCCAGCAGCAGCGTGGGAGCCGCGGCGGAAGCGGACGTCCCCGCCAGGGTGTCCAGGTGCCTCTCGAGCCAGGTATTATTGAAGTAGGCGAAGGCGCAGTAGAGCCCCCACATGAAGAGCAGGTGCGTGCCGTGATGCAGGGTCGCCACCACCACCCGGCTCGCGAGGCCGCGCTTGCCTCGATACTTCGATTGCGTGATGGCGAAGAACGCGAACCAGATGCCGAACAGGAAGAGCGCCGCACCGACGCTGTTGATCATGCCGAGCAGCAGCAAATGCACGCACTTTAGGAACAGGTAGCCGGTATTGTCCGCCATCTGCTTGAAGGACGTCGCAGCCTTGATGTCGGCGATGTAGAAGTCGATGAGCTGCAGCGTCCAGTCCTCGATCCGTCCCGTGCCGTTGAAAGGCCGGTAGCCGTTGCGCTCGGGGCCGGGATCGAGCAGGCAGCTCTTGACGTCGCCCGTAGCCACGTTGCTGCGCGTTCGCTGCTGCTGCGGCCGCTGCGTCGGCTCGAGACATTCTCGAACGGCCTGCGGCGTCTGGATGAGACCGCGGGTGATCTGCTGGTCCTTCGGCACCTCGAGCCAGAAATCGATGCGCAGGGTTGCAAACGTCCAGGTCAGCAGCCAGTAGACGATGCCGACCGCCAGGCAGAAGCCGAAGTTGCGGAACGGGAACAGCCAGTTGCCCAGTGCCAGGCGATAGCTCGTGGCCTTGCTCGGATAGCACGCATTGGCCGTCGTCTGCTTGGGCGGCTCGGTGTCCGAGCCGCTGGGCTCGAGCTTGCGGTCGAGCCGGAACTCGAGCGTCTTGCCGACCCATTCGAAGTCGAGCTTGCGCTTGAGGTGATAGGTGCCGTGGATGTAGGCGCCCGCGCCGCCCGCGGTGATGAGGTTCATGTTGCCGAGCGCCTGGCTCTCGTTGTAGCGGCTGTAGTGGTGCCAATCGCCCGAGAAGATGCCGCACAGCTTGGCGCCGCGCCGGATCGGAGCCTCGATGAGGCCGTTGAGGTTCTGGCGCGCGAAGCGCTCCGCCGGCGTGCCGAGCGCGTACCAGCTGGGCTCGGCCGTACACAGGATGAAGCGGTCCTCGGGGCCCATCTGCTCGGCGACGGCGCGGAAGTAGCTGAGCTGGCCTGGGTCGAGCAGGTCGTTGAGCTGGATGTCGGCGCCCCAGATCCACCAGTTGTGCGGCAGCTTGATCGCAAACGAGCTGCGATGCTGGCGCGTCTCCCAGTCGCCGAAGCGCATGCCGCCGCCGGTGCCGGCGCGTGCCCGGCAGAACTGGTCATCGAAGGCGTTGAGGCCGTCGTACCAGTCGTGGTTGCCGGGGATGGCGAACACATGCCGGCTGGCAGGCGGAAGGCGCCCGGTTTGCGGATCGATGGCCGGCTCGGACAGAGCCATGGCGTAGGGCTTGAAGGTCTTGAGCTCGTAGTCCTCGTGCGTGGGCCAGGGATAGACCTCGTCGCCGCTGAGGATGAGGAGGCGGCCGTGCTCGAGGGGCTCGCTGCCTGCCAGGCCCTTGATGCCGCGAATGCCGCCGGTGGTCCTGGCCTGCTCGGGATGGAGCTTGTCGGCGGCCAGCAAGTAGGCGACCGAGTAGGTTGAATCGAAACCGTCGCCCAGATCGGCGGCAAAGTCGACCCAGTAGGGCGTGCTGCCGCCCGCCTCGCCGCTGTAGTCGTACCGGTTGCAGAACTTCTTCTTGAGCTCCTCGTCTGTCGGGATCGGGTCGGCGACGTGCTGGATGCCGCGCTGGTCGGCAAACTCTCCGAAGATGCGCGCGACAGTGTCGCGATAGGCCGCCAGCACCAGGAGGTGCGGGCTGAACCAGCGCACCATCTGCGCATAGGAGTTGAGATTGCGCTCGATCTCCATCAGCCTCCCCCGGGGCGATAAGCAGCGACAGAAAGGACGCAAGCGTAGGTGCTGGCAGGGAGCAAATCAATTGCGCCATCGACGGCGCCGATCGATCGCGCCGGGCACAGTGGCCGCTAGGCCGCCAACGGAGAACGTGGGCTAAATAATGGCCGCTATAAGCGTGGGCGCGTCATAGAGCGCACTCCTGCGGCGCCCACGACACGGTCCCGGACCAATTGGGGCGCTATAGTCTGCCCTGGGGCAGCAGGCGTTGCAGGGAGGCAGGCGTGCCGAAGCGTTCGCTGATACTGGCTGGTGGCGGAGTGAAGGTCGCCTACCAGGCCGGCGTGCTGCAGGTGTGGCTCGACGAGGCCGGCCTCACCTTCGACCACGCCGACGGCGCCTCGGGCGGCGTCTTCAATCTCGCCATGTACTGCCAGGGCATGAGCGGCAAGGAGATGGCCGACAACTGGCGCAGCTTCCCCGTGCTCAGGTCGATCGGGCTGAACTGGTTTCAGCTCATGCGCTTCTACTGGTCGGAATCGCTCCTCACCTACGACAAGTTCCGCAAGCAGGTTCTGCGCAAGGGCTGGAAGCTCGACTGGGACAAGATCAGGACGGCCCAGCGTCCCGGCACCTTCAACGTCTACAACTTCACCCGCAACAAGCTCGAGGTCATCGAGCACGGGGCCATGAGCGAGGACCTGCTGGTGGCGTGCGTGACGCTGCCGATGTGGTTCGCGCCCGTCACCATCAACGGCGACCGCTACATCGACGGCGTCTATCTCACCGACGCCAACCTGATGGAGGCGATCCGGCGCGGCGCCGACGAGCTCTGGATCATCTGGACCGTGAGCCGCAAGGCGAGGTGGAAGGGCGGCTTCATCGACACCTACTTCCAGATCATCGAGACGACGGCCAACGGCCACCTGCAGCGCGACCTCGACCGCATCGAGGCCAGCAACCAGGCGATCGCGGCGGGCAAGGCGGGGGAGTTCGGCCGGCCGATCCGCGTGGAGATGCTGGCGGCCGAGGTGCCGCTGCACTACCTCGTCAACGTCTCCTGGCCCGAGTTCACCGCCGCCGTCGAGCAGGGCATCGCGGATGCGCGCGCCTGGTGCCGCGAGCGGGGCATGACGCTGACGTCGGATGCGGCGGGCAAGGGCCCGGACCTGATGGCGCTCACCTTCCGCGAGACCATGCGGGGGCCGTTCGCGCTGGGCGTCACCGATCCCGTGGAGGGCCATCGGCGCGGCGAGCAGCAGGGCACCTCGCTCGCGCTGCACGGCAATATCCGCATCGATGCGTTCGATCGCTTCGTCAACGAGCGCGACCATGCGGGGACGCTCACCGGCACCGTCGATTTCAATGCCGCGCCGTTCGGCAAAGACATGGCGGGCTCGAAGGGCGTGTTCAATCTTTTCAAGCCGGGCGGCACGACCGCGGCCAAGCCGAAAGGATTGTTCCGGCGCAAGGCGAAAGCGGAAGGGCCGGTGGACCTCAAGCATTTCATCTACGAGCTGGCGTTCGAGCACGACGGCAAGCCCTACTACCTCGCCGGCCGCAAGGACGTACGCGAGGGCGGCGAGCTGTGGGGGGATACCACGACCCTCTACACGCGCCTGCACGAGGGCAGCGACGCCACCGGCAAGGTGATCGGCGCCGGCGTGCTGACGCTCGGGGTCAACGAGCTCGCCGACCTGCTCGGCACAGTGGAGGTCCACAACGCCAGCTCCGAGCCGGAGCGGCTGGCCGTCGTCATCCGCTTCGGCCGGCTGTTCCTGGGCGAGCTGTGGGACAGCTACGGGCGCTTCATGCCGGGGCTGCCGTAGGGAGTATCGGGGCGATGGACTTCGACGCAATCGTCATCGGCAGCGGCTTCGGCGGGGCGGTCAGCGCCTGCCGGCTGGCGGAGGCCGGCTACCGCGTGCTGGTCCTCGAGCGCGGCCGACGCTGGGATGCCAAGACCTATCCGCGCAGGGATGACGACCCGTGGTGGTGGAGCAACGAGCTGCCCGAGCGTTGGAACGGCTGGCTCGACCTGCGCGTGTTCAAGCACATGGCGGTGGCGCAGGGCGCGGCCGTGGGCGGCGGTTCGCTGATCTATGCCAACATCTCCGCGGTGCCCGACAAGTCGGTGTTCGACAAGGGCTGGCCGGCGGAGATCACCTGGGAGGCGATGGCGCCGCACTACGAGACCGTGGGCCGCGTCATGAACGTGCAGCAGGTGCCGGACAGCCAGTGGTCCAAGAAGATGCAGCTGATGCGCGAGGCGGCCGAGGCGGTCGGCGCCGGCGCGCGCTTCCAGAAGCTGGAGCTGGCGGTCTCCTTCGACCCCGAGTGGAACTACTCGCTGCCCGCCGCCTTCGATCCGCGCCACAGCAAGCGCTTCGTCAATGCGCAGGGCGTCGAGCAGGGCACCTGCGTGCACATCGGCAACTGCGACATCGGCTGCGAGGTCGATGCCAAGAACACGCTCGACCGCAACTACCTGGCGCTCGCCGAGAGCAAGGGCGCGGAGGTGCGCCCGCTGCATCTCGTGACCAACATCGAGCCCGCCGGCGAGGGCTACAAGGTGAGCTACGACCGCATCCAGCCGGGCCGGCGCACACCCAATTCGGCGACCGCTCGCCTCGTCGTGCTGTCGGCTGGATCGATGGCCTCGACCGAGCTGCTGCTGCGCTGCCGCGACGAGTACGGCAGCTTGCCCAAGGTGAGCGGGCAGCTCGGCTACAACTGGTCGAGCAACGGCGATTTTCTGACACCGGGCTTCTACCTCGAGCGCGAGGTGCAGCCGACCCAGGGCCCCACCATCACCGCCGCCATCAATTTCCTCGACGGCAGCCAGGACGGCCAGCGCTTCTGGATCCAGGACGGCGGGCTGCCCAATCTCATCGCCAACTGGATCACGACGGCCAAGGCGCCGGACGCGCGCGTGCAGGCGTTTCTCACGTTCGCCACCGCGGCGATGCGCCAGTTCGGGCCGCTGGAGAACGCCATGCCGTGGTTCGCGCAGGGGATGGACGCCGCCAACGGCCGGCTGGTGCTGCGCCGGCCCTGGTGGATCGCGGGCGAGTACAAGCTCGAGCTCGATTGGGCGGTGGAGAAGTCGGCGCCGGTGATCGAGGCCATCATCTCGATGCACAAGGAGCTGTCGAAGGCCACCGGAGGCATGGCGCTGGTGCCGCCGTCGTGGACGCTCGAGAAGTATCTGATCACGCCGCACCCGCTGGGGGGGTGCAACATGGGCGCCACGGCCAAGGACGGCGTCGTCGACCACAAGGGCGAAGTGTTCGGCTATCGCAACCTGTTCGTGATCGACGGCGGCATGATCCCGGAGGCCGTGGGCGTGAACCCCTCGCGCACCATCGCCGCGCTCGCCGAGCATGCGGCCGGGGCGATCGTGGCGGAGGGCCGCTAGCGTGTACCCTCGCCTTTCCACGCCGCTCGATGTGATGAAGCCCTACTACGACGTGGTGGTGGTGGGGTCAGGCTATGGCGGCGGGGTCGCGGCCGCGCGGCTGGCGAGCGCGGGTCGGAGCGTGTGCGTCCTGGAACGCGGGCGCGAGATCCCGGTCGGCGAGTTTCCCGCACGCCTGTCGGAGATGAACCGCGAGCTGCAGGTGAGCTCGGGCCTCGGCCGCATCGGCAATCCGGCAGGCCTGTTCGACGTGCGCCTCGGGCGCCACGTGCACGTGGCGATGGGCTGCGGGCTCGGCGGCACCTCGCTGATCAATGCCAACGTCTGCCTCGAGGCCGACCCGCGCGTGCTCGACGACCCCTGCTGGCCGCAGCCCGTGCGCGCCGACGGCCTGCTGGCGGAGGGCTTCGCGCGCGCCCGCGCCATGCTGCGCCCCTCGCCCTATCACGGCGTACGCAAGCTCTTGAAACTCGAGCAGCTCGCTGCCTCGGCCAGCGCGCTCGGGGCCGAGGTCACGCTGCCGCCGCTGCACATCGCCTTCGAGCATGGCCCCAACGCAGCCGGCGTCGAGCAGAACGCCTGCACGCTGTGCGGCGACTGCTGCGGCGGCTGCAACGTCGGTGCCAAGACCACCACCGCGCTCACCTACCTGCCCTACGCGGCGCGCTTCGGCGCCCACATCTTCACGCGCATGACGGTGCGCTCGCTCGCCAGGCGCAAGGACGGCAAGTGGCTGCTCAACCTGGTGAGCCATCCCGAAGGCGGCTGGGAGAGCCGCATGACAGTGACGGCGGGTGTGGTCGTGCTGGGCGCGGGCACATTGGGCTCGACCGAGATCCTGCTGCGCTCACGCGCCGAGGGTTTGTCGCTCTCGGAGCGGCTGGGCGAGCGGTTCACCACCAACGGCGATGCGCTCGCCAACGCCTACAACAACGACCGGCCCGTCAACAACATCGGGGTCGGCTATCCGGCCAAGGTCGACACCGAGCCGGTGGGACCGGCGGTCGCCGGGCTCGTCGACCTGCGCGGGACGGAGAGGCTGGAGGACGGGCTGGCGCTGGTGGAGGCGGCGATCCCGAGCGCCTCGGCGGCGATCCTGCCGGCGCTGTTCGCGGGCGGCGGACCGCTGTTCGGGCGCGACAGCGACGTCTCGCTCGAGGATCAGCTCGGCGAGGCGGGCCGGGCGCTGGAGAGCCTGCTCAACGGCGCCTACCGGGGGGCGGTACGCAACACGCAGACATTCCTGGCGGTGGGCCACGATTCGGGGCTCGGGCGCATGCGGCTGGAGCGGGACCGGATCGCCATCGACTGGCCGGGCGCGGCGCAGGAGCCGGTGTTCCAGCGCATCGAGGAGACATTCATGCGGGCAACTGCGGCGACCGGCGGCACCTACATGAAGAACCCGCTGTCGCTGCGGCTGATGGGCGGCAACCTCATGACGGTGCACCCCCTCGGCGGCTGCGTCATGGGCGGCGACCGGCACGCTGGCGTGGTGAACCACAAGGGCCAGGTGTTCGACGGCGCGCCCAACGCTGCCAACAACGACGTCCACGAGGGGCTCTACGTGTGCGACGGCTCGGTGGTGCCGCGGCCGCTCGGCGTGCACCCGTTGCTCACCATCACCGCGCTCGCCGAGCGGGCGATGCTCCACCTGGCGCGCGACCGGCGCTGGAACATGGCGGCGGCGCTGCCGCCTGCGGCTGCCAATGCCGCGCCGGCGGAGAAGAGGTCCGCGAGATAGGTCCGCGTGCCTGCCCAGGTACGTCATCCCGGCGAAGGCCGGGACCCAGCACGCCTTGCTCGTTGGGCAGATGATCGAGACGTGCATGGGTGCCGGCCTTTCCCCGCGAGCGCCCTGGCGGGCACTCGCGGCGCCGGCATGACGGCGGTGGCGCCGCGCCCATGGCCCATGCGGGTTGACGAAGCGTGGGCGTCCGCTCACCAATGGGGCTTGCGATACGAAGAAGCCATCGGGAGGGACGCATGTCCGAAGCCGTGAAGGTCGAGCGCCACGGGGCCGTGGCCGTCCTGCGCCTCGACGATCCGAGCGCGATGAACGCGCTCTCGCCTGCGGTCAAGGCGGGCATGGAGGCGAATGTGCCGAGGCTCGTTGCCGATGCGGCCGTGCGCGCCATTGTCATCACGGGCACCGGCAAGGCGTTCTGCGCCGGCGGCGACATCCGCGCCATGAAGGACCCGGAGGGCCGCAAGGCGCCCGCCGTGCGCAACCGCATGCGGGTGGCGCACGCCTGGGCCCGCGCGCTGCTCGACTGCGACAAGCCGGTGATCGCGGCGGTGAACGGCGCGGCGGTCGGCGGCGGCCTGGCGCTGGCGCTGCTCGCCGACATCGTCATCGCCAGCCGCGAGGCCTATTTCATGAGCGGCTATTCCAAGCTCGGCGCGCTGCCCGACCTCGGCATCCTGCAGACGCTGCCGTGGGCGATCGGCAGCCTGCGCGCCAAGGAGATGATCATGCTGAACCGGCGCTATACGGCCGAGGAGGCGGTGGCGATCGGCCTCGCCAACCGCGCCGTGGCGCCCGAGAAGCTGATGGCCGAGGCGCTGGCGGCGGCGGAGGAGATCGCCTCGGGCCCGGCGGCGATGCTGACCATGAGCAAGGTGATGATGAAGCGCGCCTACGAGGCGAGCGTGGAGGATTTCTTCGAGCGCGAGGCCGTGTCGCAGGCGATCGCCTTCGGCAGCGCCGAGTTCAGCGAGGGCGTCGACGCGTTCCTGTCCAAGCGCAAGCCGCGGTTCAATGGGTGAGGCGCGGCGCAGGGGGGGCCAGCCGGTCGGTCTCGCGTTTTTCGTCGGCGCCTTCTAAGATGGTGACACGTTCTGCCCTCCGACAGGAGACTTGCCCCATGGATCGCCGGATCACGCTGAAGGACGCAGACATCACCTCGGGCAGAAGCGTCAGCCGGCGAACGCTCCTGCATTCGCTGGGCCTCGGCGCGACTGCCGCCGCGACCGTGGCCGGTCTCGGGAGGATGGCGCAGCAGACCGAGCCAAAGAAACCCAAGCCCGCCGACCCCTGTCGGGATCGCGATCACGGCCCCAGCGATCGCGACGGCTGTCCCACCTCGTAGCCTTGGCTGCCGCGGCGGGGTGGCATCAAATCTCGACGCCGTGCTCCTCGGCGTAGCGCTTGAGCTGGGCGCGGATGCTGCCTTGGGCGGTGGGCAGCATCTCGAGCAGCCAGCCCTGGAGCTGGGCGGCGTCGAGGCTCAGGATCATCGACTTGACGGGGCCGATGGAGGCCGGCGCCATCGAGATGGCGCGGAAGCCCAGGCCGATCAGCGCCATGGCCTCGATCGGCCGGCCCGCCATCTCGCCGCACAGGCTGAGCGGCCGCTCGTGGCGCCTGGCGGCCTCGACGATGGTGGCCAGCGCCTTGAGCGGGGCAGCGGAGAGCGCATCGTAGCGGGCGGCGACGCGCGGGTTGTTGCGGTCGGCGGCGAAGAAATACTGCAGCAGATCGTTGCTGCCGACGGACACGAAGTCGACGCGCGGCAGCAGCGCGTCGAGCTCGTAGAGCAGCGACGGCACCTCGATCATGACGCCGAGCAGCACCCTGGTCGGCACGGTGGTGCCGCGGCGGCGCAGCAGGTCGAGCTCGCGGTTGATGTGGGCATGGGCCATGTCGACCTCGCCGATGGCGGTCACCATCGGCAGCAGCAGGCGCAGCTCGAGGCCGGCGGTGGCGCGCAACAGGGCGCGGACCTGCGTGCGCAGCAGGCCCGGCCGATCGAGGCCGAGGCGGACGGCGCGCCAGCCGAGCGCGGGGTTCTCCTCCTGCGGCTGGCGCAGATAGGGCAGCATCTTGTCGCCGCCGACGTCGAGCGTGCGGAACACGACCGGCTTCTGCCCGGCTTCCGCCACCACCGCGCGGTACATCTGGGTCTGCTGCTCGAGGCGCGGCAGGGTGGCCGACACCATGAACTGCAGCTCGGTGCGGTAGAGGCCGATGCCCTCGGCGCCCGACTCGGCCAGATGCGGCACGTCCATCAGCAGCCCGGCATTGATGTGCAGCGCGATGTGCTGGCCGTCCTTGGTGGTGGCCGGCCGATCGCGCAGCTTGCGGTACTTGCGGTGGCGGCGGGCACGGAAGCGGGCCTTGTCGCCGTAGGCGGCGATGACCTCGCTCGACGGGCGGATGTGGACCTCGCCGGTGTCGGCATCGACGATGATGGGATTGCCGTGGTCGACCCGCTCCATGACGCCGCGGGCATTGCCGACGGCGGCGATGCCGAGCGCCTTGGCGACGATGGCGACGTGGCTCTGGCCGCCGGAATCCTCGAGCACCAGGCCGCGCAGGCGCGAGCGGTCGTAGTCGAGCAGGTCGGCTGCGCCCATGGTGCGCGCGATCAGCACGGTGTCGTGCGGCAGGTCGGCGGTGGCGGCATGGGATCGGGGGCGGCCGGCCAGGATGCGCAGCAGACGGTTGGACAGCTCATCGAGGTCGCGCAGGCGCTCGCGCCAGTAGCTGTCGGCCTGGCGCGGCATGCGTGCCCGGGTGTCGTTCTGCACGCGGTCGACGGCGGCCTCGGCAGTCATGCCGCGCTTGATCGCCTCCTTCATGCGCCTGAGCCAGCCGCGGTCGTGGGCGAACATGCGGTAAGCTTCCAGGATGTCGCGGTGCTCGCCGGTGGAGGCGAGCTCGCCCTGCTCCAAGATCTCGTCGATGGAGGTCTTGAGCTCCTCCACGGCGGTCTCGAGCCGGCGCGCCTCCTCCTCGGGGTCCTCGGCCTTCAGCTCGGTGACGACAACTCTGGTCTCGTGCAGCACGACGTGGCCGAGCGCAAGACCCTCGGACAGCGGCTGGCCGCGCACGACGTGGCCGGCGGTGCGGTTGAAGGCGGGGCCGGCGTTGGCGCCGGACACGGCACCGGAGACGAGATGCTCGGCCAGCACCATGGCCGTGGTCTGCAGCACCTCGACGTCCTCGTCGGAGTACTCCTTGTGGGTCTTGTTCTGCACGGTGAGCACGCCGAGCACGTCGCCGCCGCGCAGGATCGGCACCGCCAGGAACGAGTGGTAGACCTCCTCGCCGGTCTCGGGCCGGTAGGAAAAAGCCGGATGGTTCTGGGCGTCGGGCTCGTTGATGGGCACGGCGAGCTCGGCGCAGCGCCCGACCAGGCCCTCGCCGCGCATCATGAAGGTGTTGTGCACGGCGGCCGGGTTGAGGCCCTCGGTGGCGAACAGCTCGAGCGAGCCGTCCTGGCGCTTGAGGTAGATGGAGCAAACCTCGGCCACCATCACGCCGGCGATCTGGCGCACGATGCGGTCGAGGCGGGACTGGCCGTCCGACGGCTCGGCCATGATCTCGCGCAGCCGGCGCAGGATGATGCGCAGGGCGGGCTCCGAGGGCGACATCCTCGGGCCGTCTCTCGGACTATCCGGGCCCCTGTTCTGCATCGCTGCCAGCCGCAACTTCCCAGCGTGGTGAACTTCCGCTGCAGGCAATTGTCGAAGCGTTTCAGAGGGGCCACGCTGCCCCTGCGTCCGCAAGCCTGCACAGCTTCCCTGCCCGCACCCCGCGCGAGCAATGTCACAAAGCCCTTAAATCAGTCTTTGTCCAGGTCGTACAGGGCATGCAGCGTGCGGACGGCGAGCTCCGCGTAGGCCGCATCGATCAGCACGCTAATCTTGATCTCGGAGGTCGTAATGGCCTGGATATTGATCCCCTTCCCGGCAAGCGCCTTGAACATCTGCGCGGCGACGCCGGCATGGCTGCGCATGCCGACGCCGATCACCGACACCTTGGCGACATCGGAGGAGCTTTTGACGTCGGCATAGCCGATGTTCTTCTTGGCGCTCTCGAGCACGTGCAGGGCGCGGTCGAGATCCGACTCCTGGACGGTGAACGTCATGTCGGTGTGCTTGCCGTCGGAGGAGGTGTTCTGCACGATCATGTCGACGTTGATCGAGGCCTCGGCCAGCGGCCCGAACACGCTGGCGGCGACGCCCGGTCTGTCGGCGACCCTGACCAGGGATACCTTGGCCTCGTCCTTGGCGTAGGCGATGCCGCTGACGACGTGCTGCTCCACGATCTCATCCTCGCTGCAGATGACGGTGCCGATCTGGTCCCAGGTTTCCGGC
>JBGGME010000347.1:0-13748 GCA_041288195.1 Hyphomicrobiaceae bacterium | reverse complement strand
AAGGCTCAGCTGGAAGAGTTGGCCCGACTGGAATTTCGTAGTCTCACCAATCTCATCGAAGTTTATCTCAACCACATAGTGGCTCGCGCTGCTACCGGGCGCGCGAGTCCGATGCGCCGGCAGTCACGGACCGCCCGTCTCGTAATGCGGGTTACGCCTTCGTTTAAGAGCAAACTCTCCAGATGGGCTGATAGCGAATATCGCTCGCTGACGGATTTTGTCGAAATGAGACTGCACGAGATTGTCGCCCGCTGCAGCTCTAGAAAGGGCTGATCCGATAGGTTCAAGCTTGAGCGGTCGGAGAAGCACTGCCTCACATGCGGTGGACCCGGTCACAGGGCAAGGCGCGCTCGACGACGCCAGGAGGGGCACTCGATCGGTCTGTCAGTTGCAACCGTGGTCGAGGATGCGCATTCCGACGAAGTCCAAGGTGCGCAGCTCACACTGCTGCGCGAGTTCCGCAGCACCGTCGAGACCCCTGAGGTGAATACACCGATTGATGACACGGCGGCTCATCGCGCTGACGCTGATCGCTGCGGCGCTGCTGTTCGGCACCGTGATCTACGGTGTTCTGCGGCTGTACGCATCCTGAGCGTGGGCCCCCTGCTGATAGCCTATGCAATCTAAAACAACCCAAAGGCCGTGGGGTGAGCGGTAGGCCGACGATGATCCATGCTCCAGGAAAGCTGACAATCAATCTCTCCTGCTGCTGGCCGGCGAGGGGGCGCAGGAGCATAACAACGCCGATATTCAGTACAGACCAGATAATTCCGACCAAAGCCAACTCATGGCTCATTCCTCCAGTTTTGACCTCGCCAGCGGCCTTTGAGGCCCGTTTGGACTCGGCATCTCCCTCACTGCTCATCGAAGCGGACCTCCGACATAGGAGAGAATGAGGTAGGCACCGAGCATGAGCGTCGCCCACAGCGCCATCGTTCCCGTCGGCCAGGTGCGGCCGAGGATGCCGTCCGGCCCGTGGTGGTGCTGCAGGCTGGTGTTGAGACGACGCGCCGCCCACACGATTCTCGCAGTCAGGCCGCGCCAGATGTCGTCGGCGCGGCGATCGACACGTGCGAGCACTTCCGGGCCCAGGCGGCGCCAGACCCAGTCCGTGTCGAGTGTGATGGTGAGCGTGCGCTGTAGCCAGCCAAGCATCAAGAAAAAGGCAAGCCCGGAGAAAAGCAGGAGCTGCAGCTGAGAGACGACGTGGCTCGCCGTGTAGGGTATGTATTCCACCGGATACGGCAGCGCCGCATAGAGTACCCCCGGTGCCAATCCCAGACCGATGCACAGCACCGAGAACAACAGCATGGCGAGCCGCATGTTGAGCGGCGGATCAGACGGCCGCAGCCCCGAGTCCTTCTGGAAGAACACGAACCAGGGAAACTTGATGCCGGCATGCAAAAAGACGCCGGCCGAGGCAGCCGCAAGAAGATACCACACGATCGCCAGATGCTGCTGGGCCGCCCCCTCGGCGATCATCGATTTGGAGATGAAGCCGGACGTGAGCGGGAAGGACGAGATCGACAGCGCTCCGATGATGCCGCACAGCGTCGTCACGGGCATGGTGCGAAACAGGCCGCCCAGGTCGGTGCATTTGCTCTTGCCCGTCATCAGCAGCACGGACCCCGCCGACATCAGCAGCAGCGCCTTGTAGATGATGTGTGTGAAGGCATGGGCAGCGGCGCCGTTGAGGGCCATCTGCGTGCCGATGCCGATGCCGGCGACCATGAATCCGACCTCATTGACGATCGAGTAGGCCAGGATCCGACGCATGTCGTTCTCGAGGATCGCATAGACGATCCCGTAGAAGATCATGAACAGGCCGATCCAGACGAGCAGCTCCACGCCAGGAAAGCCGCGCAAGAGGACGTAGATGGCGGTCTTGGTGGTGAACGCAGACAGGAACACCATTCCGGACCATGACGCCGCGGGGTAGGCATCGGGCAGCCATGCCGAGAGTGGCGGCGCGCCGGCATTGATGAGAAAGCCAGCCAGGATCAGCCAGCGCGGCAGGGTCGAAAGATCGAGCGTGGCAAACATTGCGGTGCCGCTGGCCGAGATCTCACCGGCGATGCCGGCCATCAGCAATACCCCGCCGAGCAGATGGATGGCTGCATAGCGCAGGCCCGCCCGCCTTGCCGCCCGTCCGCCGCACCACACCACCACCGTCGAGCCGATGGCCATCATCTCCCAGAAGACGAAGACGCTGATGAGGTCACCCGCCAAGACGACCCCGATGGCGCTCCCCGCATAGACGAATGCCGCGGCAAGCTCGGCAGTCCGCGCCTGCCTCAGCGCGTAGAGCCCGCCCACGAGCGCCATCAGTGCGAACACGAACGCGAACAGGCGCGAGAGCTTGTCGCCCCTCAGGAGAACGAGGTCGAAACCGAGGAACTGGAGCTCGAGGACGTTTCCATCGGGCACCTGCGTCACGAGCCAGAGGGTCAGGAGCGGGAACGCCAACATTGCGCCGACACGCAGCCGGCCCCTCAAAAGCGGCAAGAGCAGGCCACCGAGGATCAAGACCAGGCCGGGCGGTATGGAGAGGCTAGTCATCGTAGTACGTGTCTGGCCGCTTGAGGAATGTGCCGAGGCCCCTGGCGAGCAACACGAGCACGACGCAGGCCAGGAACCCGTACCAAGCGCCGAACCCGAACGTGGCATCCAGGCCGAACAGCGGGTGGTGGTGGACGACGAGGTCGGCGAGCACGAGCGCAGCCAGGATGACGGCGAAGACGATCCACAAGAGACGGATCGTCCCCGATCGCACGAGCCAATTGTTCTGGTCCGGCGCGGCCATCATTCACCTCGCGAGCATCGACTTGGACAAAGCGAGCGGGATGTCGGGGAGGAAGAACAGGATGAGTGTCCCCGCCGCCGTCAGCACGAGGGCAGCCACCATCGGCCAGGGCGCCTCGCCATGGGTCGCCTCGGGGGAGTGCTCGACGGCCGCGGCCCCGACCGCATGCGCGCGCGGCCGGGGTTCGGAGAAGAACGCGCGTGCGACGATGGGCAGGAAGTAGGCGGCATTGAGCACGGTGCTCAGGATGATGACGGCAACAGGCAGCCACTGCGCCGTCTGCATCGCCCCCGACAGCATGAACCATTTGCCGAGGAAGCCAGCCGTGGGCGGCAGCCCGATCATGCTCAGCGCGCCGACCGCGAATGCCGCCATCGTCCACGGCATGCGATACCCGATGCCGTCGAGCTCGGAGATCTCGGTCTTGTGAGCGGCCGTGTAGATGGCCCCGGCCGCGAAGAACAGCGTGATCTTGGCAATGGCGTGCGCTGCTATGTGCACGGCGGCGCCCACAATGGAGATTGGGGTCAGAATCGCTGCGGCCAGGACGACGTAGGAAAGCTGCGAGACCGTTGAGTAGGCGAGCCGCTTCTTGAGATTGTCCTGGCGCAACGCAATGAGCGAGGCGGCGATCACCGTGAAGCTCGCGACCCAGATGAGCCACGTCGCGGTGTCGCTCGAGACCAGGCTCTCGACGCCAAACACCGCGATGATCACCTTGAGGATCGAGAATACGCCCGCCTTGACGACGGCAACCGCATGCAGGAGCGCGCTGACCGGCGTCGGCGCGACCATGGCCGCGGGCAGCCAGAAGTGCATCGGCATGATGGCGGCCTTGCCGATGCCGAAGACGTACAGCGCCAGCAGGGCTGCCAGCAGCGCCGCGCTGATCTCGGTCGGAAAGATGCCGCCTATCTTGAAGTCGGTCGTGCCGGCGAGCAGCCAGGTGCCGAAGATCGCCGGTAACAGCAGCACCATGGATGAACCCAGCAGCAAGATGAGATAGAGCCGCCCGGCGCGGATGGCCGCCTCGTTGGCCTTGTGGACGACGAGCGGATAGGTCGAAAGGGTCAGCAGCTCGTAGAACAGGAACAGCGTGACGAGATTCTTGGCGAATGCGATCCCCATGGTGGCGCCGAGCGCCACCGCAAAGCAGACATAGTAGGAGGTCTGGCGCGGCTCGCCGTTCGCGCGCATATAGCCGATCGAGTAGATCGAATTGACGAGCCAAAGCGAGCCGGCAACCAGCGCGAACAGCATGCCGAGCGGCTCGACAGCAAAGCCCAGCACGAAGCCCGGCACGACCTCGAGCAGATGGTGCTCGGGCCGCGCGCCATCGAGCACCGGACCGGCCAGGCTCCAGACCACCAGCGCAAGCATGGCGGCGGCAGACAGCGTCACCAGCTCGCGCAGGTTCGGCCTGCGGTGAAACAGCGGGATCAGGGCGGCGGCGACGAATGGGATGGCAATCGCCAGCAGCATCAGGGCGTGGGGCTCGAGTGGAGGGATCATTTGATCCCTCCAAGCAGGGCGTGTGCAGCCTGGCTTGCGATGCCAGCCGAGGCGTCCGTATCGAAGCCGAAGTAGATCGTCGCGCCGGCGAGAATCAGCACCGGCATCAGCATGGATAGCGGCGGGTCCGTGGCCTTCTGCGCCAGGACCGACGGCTCACGGAACCAGGCGACCTCGACCACGCGACCGATGTAGACCACCGCCAGCATCGAGCTGGCGAGGATGAGGAACACGAGCGGCCACCAACCCTTCTCGAACGCCCCCACCGCCAGATACCACTTGGAGATGAACCCGGCGGTGCCGGGTGCGCCGATGATGGCCAGGCCCGCAACGACGAAGGCCCCCATGGTGAGCGGCATCTGCCGGCCGATCCCTGCAAGATCGGCGAGCCGCACACTGCCAATGCGGAAGAGGACGGCGCCGAGCACCAGGAACAGGGCGGCCTTCATCACCGCGTGGTTGAACAGGTGTACGATGCCGCCGGTAAGTCCCGCCTCGTTGGCCAGGCTTATGCCGAGCGTGATGTAGCCGATCTGCCCGAGCGAGGAGTAGGCGAGCATCCGCTTGACGTTCTGCTCGAAGATCGCGAGCAGCGAGGCGATGAACATCGCCGCCACCGAAAGCGCCAGCATCACTTCCGAGATGGGCAGGCTCTTGAAGCTGATGGCGACGCCAAACACCGAGAAGAACAGGCGCAACAGTACGTAGACCGCAACCTTGGTGGCTGTCGCGGCCAGGAATGCGGATGCGAACGAAGGAGCGTACGCGTACGCGTTCGGGAGCCACACATGCAGGGGAAACAGCGCCAGCTTCAGCGAGATGCCGACCGTGAGGAAGGCCAGCGCGGCGAGCACGGGGCGGGAGCTTTCCGCCACGGCCGGCCCAAGGCGTTGGGCAATGTCGAGGATGTTGAGACTGCCCGTGACGAGGTAGAGGAGCCCGACGCCGACAACATAGAAGGTCGCGCCAATCGTCCCCATGATCAGATATTGGTAGGCCGCGACCAGTGCCCGCCGGTCCTTGCCGAGCGCGATCAGCACGTAGGTCGACAGCGCCGAAATCTCCATGAACACGAAAATGTTGAAGGCATCGCCGGTTATCGTGATGCCCAGCAGGCCCGTGAGGCACAGCAAGTACATGCTGTAGAACCAGGCTTGCTTGTCGGCATCGACCTCCGCCGCCACGCTCCTGCGCGCGAAGGGCATCATCGCGGCGGCGACGCCCGACACGAGCATGAGGATGAAGGCGTTGAGGAGATCGACGCGGTACTCGATGCCCCACGGTGGCGCCCAGCCGCCGAGGTGATAGGAGATCGGGCCGGAGCTGAGAACCTGCAGGAGCAGGGAGATCGCGATGGCCGGCATGATCAGGCTGACGAGCAGGGCGAGCGCCCAGGCCGTCGTGCCGCGGCGCATGAGCGCGGTGAGCAGCGCGCCGATCAGCGGAACTACCACCTGGAGTGCCGGGAGGTGGGGCATTAACGCCCTCATTCCTCTCCCTCCCTGGCGAAGATTTCCTCTTCCTCGATGGTCCCGTAGGCCTCGTGTATTCGAACGACCAGCGCAAGGCCGAGCGCCAGCGTGGCGACGCCGACGACGATCGCGGTCAGGATCAATACGTGCGGCAGCGGATTGGAGTAGAGCTTGAACGCTGGATCGATGATGGGCGCAGTACCGCCGATGATCTTGGCGGGCTCGATGTAGAGCAGATAGACGGACGTCTGAAACAGCGACAGCCCGACGAGCTTCTTGATCAGGTTGCCGCGGGCGATGACGATGTAGAGTCCCGCCACCATCAGGAAGATGGTGACGCCGTAATTGTAGTAGCCAGCAATGACTTTCACGACCTCCATCAGCGCCCCCGCTCGACGAAGGCGTAGAAGATGGCGGTCATGGTGCCGGCGACCGTGACAAGCACTCCGAGCTCGACCGCGAAAATCCCGAGCAGGTGACCGTGCGGAGGGTCCGCGGCGAGGCGCGAGTAGTCGAGGTAGTTGCTTCCCAGCGCCAACCCGGCCACGCCGGTGGCAACAAATATCAGCACGCCTAGCGGCACCATGCGCTCCACCAAGGCCTGGGGAGCGATCCGCTTGGCGGCCTTGACGCCGAAGACGATGGCATAAAGGATGACCATCCCGGCCGTGATCACGCCGGCCTGGAAGCCGCCGCCGGGCCCGAACTCGCCGTGGAACTGCACGTAGAGCGCAAACAGCAGGATGAATGGAAGCAGCAGCTTCGTCCCGATGCGCAGGATGAGGTCGAACTTCATGCCGGCGTTCCCATCTTCCTGCGCTCGCCACCAGCCTGGTTGCGCCGCCGCCTTCCCTTGAGCAGCAGCAGCACGCCGATGCCGGCAGTGAAGATCACCGTCGTCTCGCCGAGCGTGTCGTAGCCGCGATAGTCCGCGAGAGTGGAGGTCACGACGTTCGGGACATGCGTCTCCCTGACACTGTCGGCCAGGTATTTCGGAGCGACATGGGTGTGGATCGGCGTGTCGGCGGCTCCGAACGGCGATAGGCCGAACGTCGCCCACACCAGCGCGGCTCCCGTCGCACCGGCGACCAGCATCGGCACCAGCGCCGATCGCCTCGAGGGGTATTCGATGGATTTTACGAGATGCAGCGTACCGAGCAGAAGGACTGTTGAAACACCTGCGCCGACCGAGGCCTCGGTCATAGCCACATCAACGGCATCGAGCACGATGAGAACGCTCGCCATGAGAAAGCTGTAGATGCCGGCGAGGACGACGACCGCGAAGAGGTTGCGCTGAAATACGATTCCGACCGTGACCACGGCGAGGAGCGTCAGCAGAACGATGTTGATGAGGCTTTCCATCGCTATTGCGCGGCCTCGACCTGGAACTCCTCCTGGTGTGCGCCCGCCCTGTCGGTATCGAGCCTGCGTCGGCGGTCTTCGGAGAGCTTTGGCCTGATCCCGTAGTGCAATGCGGCATTGGCGACTGCATGCGTTGCGACCGGGCTCACGAAGAAAAGCAGCAGCAGCAGGAAGGCGAGCTTGAGCGACACGAGCGACAGACCGGCCTGGAGCATGAAGCCGATGAGCAGCAGGCCGGCCCCCAGCGTGTCGGTGACGCTTGCTGCGTGCATGCGCGTGTAGATGTCGGGCATGCGCACAAGTCCGACGGCACCGACAATCGTGAAGAAGCCTCCTGAGAGAATCAGGGCCCAGCTGGCGCCATCTCGAAGTAGGTCCATCACGACGCGCCGTCCTCCCCATCGTGGGCAAGATCCCCATGGCGAATGAACTTGAGGACCGCCAGCGTGCCGATGAGATTGAGGAGACCGTAGGTGATCCCGATGTCGAGCCACTCAGGCCGACCGGTAAGGAAGCCGACGCCCGCCAGCAGCAGGATCGCCAGCGTTCCGACTGAGTTGCCGGCCAGCACGCGGTCAAAAAGGGTCGGCCCCTTGAGCGCGCGGACCACCACGAGCAACAGGGCGGCAAGGATGGCGAGGACCGCGGCGGCGAACATCAGACGCTCCCCTCGAACTTGGTGACCCGCGCGTCCATGCCGCCGGCCTCGAGATCGAGCGCCCCTTCACGCACGAGAGCGTGCACGGTGAGCACATTGGCCCTGACCCCGGTGGTGATCGTGCCGGGCGTCAGCGTGATCGAGTTTGCGTAGGTGACGACGCCGAGCGAGCTCCTCTGGCTCGCCTGGACGCGGGTCATCGTGGGCGAGATCGGCAGCGCGGGGTTGACGATGATTTTGGTGACCGCCCAGGCCGATTTGGCAATCTCGCAAAGGAGCCAGGGGAAGAACGTAACGAATCGGCCGGCAAGATGGATCGGGTGCCCCTCCCGATCGGCGATACCCATGCGCGCCGCGACTAGCGCACACGCGATCGCCGAAGCCGCGCCAACCGCGATCAGCGTCGGCGTGTAGTGGCCGGAGAGAGCGAGCCAGAACAGAAACAGTGCGAGTGCGAGGCTGATCAGGCGCATGGCGCCTCTTCCTCCTCGAATCCAGGCGCGGCCCGCAACACGCTCGCTCGGCGCAATGGACGCGGCAGGATGACGTCCGCCCCGGCCGCGCGAGCGAGCGCCTGCGTGTCGGGTACGCCGTCGTCTATGAAGGCGATGCGAAGCCCGCTGAGGCGCTGCTTAAGCCGGACGAAAGCATCCAGGCCCGGCCAGGGCGGCAACAGGCGGTCTGTCACAAGCAGGCGGAATGCTCCCGAGCGAAGCCGCTCGCTCGCGTCATAGCCGTTCACCGCGACGTCCGTTGCTACGTTCGAGGACCGCAGCCAATAGGCCAGGGCTTCGCGGGCCGTCTCGTCGGCGCACAGGATCAGAACGTCGGAGGGCGCATCCTCGCGCCCGGGGCGTGTGCGGCGATGGGCCATGGGTCACATACAGGCTCTTCGGGACGCTTGGATCACTTGACCACCACGACAGGAATGTCCGCGAGCTTCACGACCTGCGCGGCCACCGAGCCCCAGGTGACCCCGGTATTCCTCAGGACGGTGGTCCCCAGGCGGCCGAGGCGCTTGGCGGCCATCACGATCAGGTCGCAGCCTTCCTCCTTGGCGCAGCGGATGATGGCGTCCGCCGGATCGCCGAACTCCACCCGCGGCCTGGCTGATATTTGTGCCTGCTCGAGACGTTCGGTGACGAGCGTCGTGGCTTTGTGGCCGAGCTCGTGGAGGCGATCCCGGATCACCTCGCGGGCGATCCCGCGCGTCCTCCATTCCTGCGGCTTCGGCTGGGCATTGAACACGACCACATGCAGGGTGATGCTGTCGCGGGCGCCCTCGATGAGATAGTCGGCAATGCGATCGGCCTGCTCGGTGTCGTCGACTGCAGCAAGGACGCGGGGCATGAGAGGCTCATCGTGCTCGAGAGGTCGTCTGAAGAAAGCCAGCTCGACGAGGTGACGGCAATTAAGGACGCGTCCGTCAGGTGCTACACTGCGGTAGACGCCCCTCCGTAGCGATACGGAGTTGCACGGGCCCATGAATTGGGAAGAGACCTTGAAGCAAAGCCCAACCCTGCAGAGTCGAGCACGACCGATGGCGTTTCCGCGGCTCTTGTCGCTGCCGCGTATTGTGATCGGACCGGCCTTTCTGGCAGGCTATGTGCTGCTCGATTGGGCGAGCTACATCCAGCCTTTCGGCGTGTTCGGCATCACGCCCTGGAACCCGCCGACGGGCTTGAGCTTCGTGCTGATCTTGATCTTCGGCCAGCGGTTCCTGCCGCTGATCTTTCTCGCCCCCCTGCTCGCGGACATCATTGTGAGGCGCATGCCTCTGCCGCTCCACATCGAGCTACTGTCCTGCTTCATCATCGGCGCCGGGTACGGACTGGCGTGCCTCAGCCTGCTCCGCCCCAAGCTGAGATTCGATGTGTCGCTCTCCTCCATGCGCGACATGGTGCTGCTGATGACGGCCGCCATCGCAAGCGCGGCGGTCGTGTCGGCATTGCACGTCCTGCTGCTCTGCCTGGCAGGGCTCGTGCCATGGGGCGCCTACAACGCCGCCGCGCTGCGCTATTGGATCGGCGACGTGATCGGCATTGCGGTCGTCACGCCGTTCTTGCTCATACTGCTGACGCGCGGAAGACCGTTCTCGCTCACGTGGGAGACGGCGTTCCAAGCCGGGGCCATCGTCGGCGCGCTGTGGTTCGTATTCGCAACAACGGCGGGACAGGAACTCCAACTATTCTACATTCTGTTTCTGCCCATCGTTTGGATCGCGGTACGCACCGGCCTCGAGGGTGTATCCGCGGGCCTCGTCCTCACGCAGGTCGGTCTCATCATCGCCATCGAGCTGCTTGCTGCTGTCGATGTCGACATCACGGCATTTCAGTCGCTCATGCTCGTCCTGACGATCACCGGCCTTGCCGCCGGCGTGCTCGTCACCGAGCGTCGCCGCGCCGAGTTTCAGCTGCGCCTGCAACAGGACGCGCAGGCGCGCCTCTCGCGCCTTGGCAGCATGGGGGAGCTGGCCGCCGCACTGGCCCACGAGATCAATCAGCCCCTGACAGCGGCAGGGACCTATTCACGCGTCGCTGCGAATGCTTTGGCTTCTGACAACACACCGCCGGACATGGCCCGCGAGGCGGCAAACAAGGCTGTTGGTCAGGTGGAGCGGGCTGCGGAGGTCGTGCGTCGCCTAAGAGGGCTCATTCAGTTGGGCCGCAGCGAGATTGCGCCGGTCATGGTGAGCCGGATTGTGCAGGAATCCCTCGATTTGCTGCGCCCCGAGATTGACCGCCATAACATCACAGTGCGCGAGCAAATGGCCCGAGATCTCCCTCCCGTCATGGCGGACATTCTGCAGGTCGAGCAGGTGCTCATCAACCTGGTGCGCAACTCGATCGAGGCCATTGGTGCTGCGCGACTGAACGGGGGAAATGTGGCCATCGAGGCAGTCGCAGGCGAAGCTGGATACGTCGAGGTGCGCGTGCGCGACAATGGGCCCGGCTTCGAGAGGGAGCAGCTGGACCTGTCCCTCGAGCCTTTTGCGACAACCAAGGTCGAGGGCTTGGGCATCGGATTGGCGCTCAGCCGGTCCATCATCGAGGCGCACGGCGGACGCTTGTGGCTGGGGAGGAAGTCCCCGGGAGCCGTGGTGCACTTCACGCTCCCCACGGCAGAGGCAGCGCGGGCATGAGTAGAACGATCGCCATCGCCCTGGTTGATGATGATGAAGCAGTCCTGGATTCTCTGCGGCTCTACTTCGTAGCGATCGGCCACGATGTGGCAGCATACCCGGAGGCGGACAGCCTCGTCGAGGCATTGGCCAAGGGATTCAATCCCGATTGCATCGTCAGCGACATCCGCATGCCGGGCCTGTCCGGGCTAGACCTCCAAGGTGTGCTCTCGGCGCGCGGAATCACAATTCCGTTGATTCTGATCACGGGACACGGCGACGTGGAGATGGCTGTCGGTGCGATCAAAGCGGGCGCCTACGACTTCATCGAGAAGCCCTTCGACGAGCGACGCCTTCTGGCAAGCATCGAGGAGGCAGTGTCGCGGCGCGGCGAGAGCATCGAGGAGGAAACGCAGATTGCCGCCATTGCCGGGAAAGTCGCCGAGCTCTCCGAGCGTCAGCGCCAAGTCATGGACCTGGCCGTCCAGGGGCTCACCAACAAGCAGATCGCCAACCAGCTCGGCATCAGCCCGCGTACGGTCGAGAGCTACAGGGCGTGGGTCATGGAGCGAATGGGCGCCAAGAACCTTTCTGAACTTGTGCGGCTAGCCATGCGCCTCGAGAGATAGACCACTGCCGCTGGTGGCACATCCGCCACTATGCGAGATGCCTTGTTGCAGTGCATGAGTTCAATTGTGGCACATGACGTCGAGTCCTCGACAGTCGGTATCAGTCCGATTCGGAGATCGACGACGATTAGCCTCCTCGGCCCAACCCGATGCTCGCCCGGGCCAATGTCCGCTGACTGGGGTTTTGCGGGCATGCCTTTGGGCCGATCTCGACATTGATCACGAGATGGGGCCGATGGCAGCTTTCTCTGCAGCGCGGCGATCAAGTGACTGACGCTGCAGTTGCCCCGCTCATTACTGTGGGCGAGTACTTCGTCTCGACCAGCGTCGCTCGCTCAGGGCCGGTGGGAGGCAGCCTGCGCGCGGCTCCCCTCCTGAGCGGCGACGGTTGTAATGCTGACGTGGCAAACGATCGATAGAATCAATGATCGATAGAATGGAGACGCTCAATGCGGCTTGAGGGAAAACGTGCGCTGGTCACAGGTGCACAGCAAGGCATCGGTAGAGCAGCCGTCCTGGCGTTGGCACGCGAGGGGGCGGATGTAGCCATCAATTGGTTCGAGGGACAGCCCGCGGCCACGCAATTGGCGGAGGAGGTCCGCGCGCTGGGCCGCCGCGCCTTAACCGTCCAGGGTGACGTATCCAAAAGCGCAGACGTTATCCGTTTCGTCGACGAGGCCCATCGTGGACTGGGTGGTGTCGACATCCTTATCAATAACGCCGGCGTGTTCCCGCGCTCGCTGTTCCTGGAGTTGGCCGAGGCTGAATGGGACCATGTGCTCGACGTCAACCTCAAGGGCAGTTTCCTCGTTGCTCAGGCGGTCGCCCGCAAGATGGTCGCGGACGGCACTAAGGGCGCAATCGTCAACATCTCGTCGTCATCGGTGCGCGGGCACGTCCTGGGGGTTCACTACTCGGCCAGCAAGAACGGCATCATAGGTATCACGCGCTCGATGGCGCTGGCGCTCGCCCCGCATGGCATCCGCGTTAATGCGATCGCGCCCGGCATCACGGATACGGCGCAGCCCCGCTATCAGTTTTCCGAAGCCGAAATGGCAGAGCAATCCCGCCTCGTGCCCCTCGGCAACATGGCAAGCCCTGCCGACATTGCTGACGTCCTGGTGTTCCTGGCGTCGCCTGATGCGCGCTTCATGACCGGCGCTACAGTTCACGCTAATGGCGGGCTCTATATGGCTTGACAGGTCATGCCACGCTCGGTTCCGGGCAGGTCAGGATCTGCCAGCACCTAACGCTAACGCGCCGGCCGACAGTGGCGAAGCCGTGGGGGTAATTCGGGGGGTAAGTGGGGGCAATTGATCAAAAAAATTCAATTGAATCAATGGTCTAAAATGGTTGCGGGGGTAGGATTTGAACCTGAGACCTTTAGGTTATGCAACGGTTGTTCGGTGCGGTTCGGCCGATCACGCGGCCATACTGAAGAGCGCTTGCAGATTGCACAGATGACTGAGGCGCGGGACCGCAGAACCCGAACGAACTTATGTCACCGATGACGCAAAAAGCTCAAATCGAGTCCCTTGACCTTCATGTTCTCCAAATGCTCGGCAAGAATCCCAATCTCGGTCTTGCCCTTGCCGTAGCGATCCAACGTCCCGCCACGTGCATCGCCCTTCAGCCGCTTGATGATGTCGTCAGGCATGCGCCCATCGCAGGCGTCTACGAAGTTATGGCGGAAGGAATGGAAGTCGACCTTAGGACGCTTCACGCCGATCTCAACTAGGAATCGACGAAACCACTTGCCATATGCGTCGCTAAACTTGCCCGCCTTATTCGGCATGCGCTCGCTGAACACGCGCTCGTTGCCGCAACGCTCGATGAACTCAAGAAATCCGAACTCAACAAGATCTGCGTGTATGGGTATGCATCGCTTATGGCTCGATTTCTTGAGCTTGTAGTGGACGCGAACGTCTTCGCCGGCAACCTGATAAATGGTCTCGTGCTGATCCTCGTTGATGTCGAGATACCAGACATCCGTGTCATCCTCTTTACGCACATCCGCAACCTTCAGCTTTAGGATCTCATTGCTTCGGCAGCCGGTGTACAGACCGAGGATTGGTGCCCAGAATTTGGCATCATCGGCACGCTTGATGGCTAAGAAGATCGCTTGCAACTCGGAAGGACTGAAGGGATCCCTCTCATTTCTCTGGTCAGTCCTATTGGCGAAGGTTGCGTC
>JBGGME010000346.1:0-24707 GCA_041288195.1 Hyphomicrobiaceae bacterium | reverse complement strand
GGCAAGCGCAAGCGCCGCATCGCCGCTGGCTCCGGCACCAAGCCCGAGGACATCAACCGTCTCCTCAAGATGCATCGCCAGATGGCGGACATGATGAAGATGATGGGCAAGCGCGGCGGGCTCATGCAGCGCATGATGGGCATGGGCGGTGGGGGCGGCGCCGCTCCGAGCCCGGCCGAGATCGAGAAGATGCAGGCGGAGCTTTCGCGCCTCGACCCGCGCGCGCTCGATGCCTTGCCGAAGGAGCTCAAGGACCAGCTGCCCAAGGGCCTGCCGGCGCCTGGCGGGTCCGGTGGCGGCCGACCCATGCCGCGGCTGCCGGGATTGCCGGGGCTGCCCGGCGGAGCGATGCCGAGATTTCCGGGCGGGCTTCCTGGCCTGCCGGGAAAGAAGAAATGAAAGCAGGGGTCAGTAGCTCGCAATCCCTGAAACCCGACACCTGAAACCTGAAACCCGACCCTGAAACCTGCGACAAGGAACCGAAACCATGTCAGTGAAAATCCGCCTCTCGCGCGGTGGCACCAAGAAGCGGCCCTACTTCTACATCGTGGTGGCCGACTCGACCTCGCCGCGCGACGGCCGCTACATCGAGCAGATCGGCACGCACAACCCGCTGCTGCCCAAGGACAACGCCGACCGCGTCAAGCTCGACGTCGAGCGCGTCAAGCATTGGCTCTCCGTCGGCGCGCAGCCGACCGACCGCGTGATGCGCTTCCTCGACGCGGCGGGCCTCTCCAAGCGCACGGCGTCCAACAACCCCAACAAGGCCAAGCCGAAGAAGAAGCGCATGGAGCGCGAGGCCGCCCAGGCCGAGGCAGCCGCCAAGAAGGCCGAGGGCGGCGAGGCCAAGCCTGCGGCATAACCGGCCATGGCGGCCGTAGGCGCATCGAGCCGGCTCCTGCTCGGCCGTATCGTGGGGGCGCACGGCATCCGCGGCGAGGTGCTGATCCACGCCTACACGTCGGCGCCGAAGGACATCGGCGCCTACGGGCCGCTCACCGATGCCGGGGCCAAGCGCAGCTTCGAGATTGCCATCGTGCGCACCACGCCGAGGGGCGTGGTGGCGCGCATCGCCGGCATCGCCGACCGCAACGCCGCCGAGGCGCTGAAAGGCGTCGAGCTCTATGTCGGCCGTGACCGGCTGCCGGCGGCGGAGGAGGGCGAGTTCTATCATGCCGACCTCATCGGGCTCGCCGCCGTCGATCCCGTGGGCAAGGCGATCGGCGAGATCGTGGCCGTGCAGAACTACGGCGCCGGCGACCTGCTGGAAATCCGTCTCGCCGGCTCCGCCAAGACCGAGCTGATCCCGTTCACCGAGACCGCGGTGCCGCAGATCGACATCGCGGCCAGGCGCGCCGTCGTGATCATGCCCGCGACCACGGACGCCCGCGAAGACCCCGGTACCGACACCTAGCGTGGGGTATTTGATCGCGGTAGCTTCACGATGCCGCTGCCGTCAGGCCCAGAATTGCGGCAGCTCCTTCAATCGCAGCCAGCCCTTGTGCGCGTCCGTCCAGGCGTGGGCGGCCTGCGCGTTGTGCCAGCCGAGCACGTAGCCCGCGGTGCGCTGGGCCTCGCGGCTGTCCCGGCAGGCCTCGTGGCAGAGGACGCCGAGCCGCTCGGCCGCCACCACGTCGTTGAGATAGCCGAACACCTCCTGCAGGCTGCGCGTCTCCTTGATGAAGGGCCGCGTCTCAGCCTCCGGGTAGAGCGAGGCGAAGAACTCCACCGCGTAGCGCAGCGTCTTCAAGGCCTTGCGCATCTCGTGGCGCTGCTCGACGGAGAGGTCGTCGAGCCGCTCGCCGCTGTCGGCCACCTTCTTCCACTGCCGCTTGAGGGCGGCGCGGGCGAACTTCTTGATCGGGCGGTCGAGGCCGGGCGCATCCTCGATCGTGCGCGGCCATAGCGCCAGGTACAGCTGCAGCATCGACCATTGCTCGCCCTCGAGCGCCACCCGTACCCGGCCGCGCATGCTGTCGCGGTGGGCGACGAGCGCCTCGCGCACGCGCGGCACGCCGGGATCGGCCTTGATGAGCCCGGCCACGGGGGCATAGATGTGCTCGATCAGCACGTCGGCATCGCGCAGCTCCCCGACCGTGCGCGCCAGGGCCTGGGCGTGCCCCTCCAACTCGCGCAGCGCGGGCGTGTCGTGCAGCGGGCGGAACGCGCGCAGCGCGCTGCGCAGGCGCCGCAAGCCGATGCGCAGCTGGTGCGCGGCCGCGGGATCGACGGTCTCGAGCACGGCGCGGCGGTTGGCCACGATCTGGTCGGCGGCCGAGCGCACGATGAGGCCGAAGGCTTCGGCGCAGGTCTGCTCGGCATGAAGCTCGGGCAGCACGCCGCGCTGCGGCTCGACGTGGGCGTGACCGTTCGTGCGGCCGAGCGCCAGGCTGTAGCCGCGCTCGGCCTTGCTGCTCTCGGAGAAACGCACCGGCGCGCTGCCGAACAGCTTGGCCGCCGTCTCGAGCAGGCATTCGGGTGCGCCCGATTTCAGCTCCAGCTCCGCCTCGCACAGCGCGTTCTCGGCGGCGCCGGCCCGCACCGTTCCCTCGTCGAGCGCAAGCTCCAGCTCGCCTTCCCCCGAATGCAGCTGACGCGTGGTGCGCTCCACCACCGTCTCGAACACCGGCTCCAGAATCGAACGCGCCACGGCCTTCTCGACCTTGCGGCGGATCTTGCGGTTGCCGATGCGGTCGAGATCGGGCTCGGGCTGCTCGACGACCGTTTCCGCCTCGATGGGGTTCGACACGCCGTGCTCGACGCCGGTGCCCGCCTTGACGGTCTGCTTCCAGCTCTCGCCGTCCGATCTCAACCGCAGCGAGATGCCGAGCGCCCTCAGGCGATGGTCGGGCGTGTCGAAGTAGATGGAGCGCACCGTGCGCGTAACGGGCTCGCCGACCGCGAGATCGCCCAAGGCCGGATGCGACCGCACGCGGCGCAGCTCGTCGCGGGTGAGCTCGAGCTTGAGCTCCAACTCGCTTTCCCGGGCCAGACTCATCCGCAACTCCCAAATGCAACGGCCGGAACATGCAGCGAAAATCTGCTCGGCCCGCTCCCGGTCGGGGAGCCTTCGAGCTAGCTGGCGAATTCCGGATTGTCACAATCAATGCGGCGCGGTCACTTATCCACAGCAATCTTCAGGCGGCGCCGACTTCTCACCGCTCTCCACTGGCGGTTGATCAACTTGCGGTTGCTGCGCGCGGGTTGCGGAACACGAGCGGCGGCGGCTCCTGCGCGGCCTCGCGGCCGGCAACGGCGGCGAACTCGGCATGCAGGGGCGACTTGGCGCAAGCCGGATCGGTGAGGCCCGCATCACCGGCGAAGGCGAGGGCCTGGCAGCGGCAGCCGCCCCAGTCCACTTCGCGGAACGCACACGAACGGCAGGGCTCGGGCATCCAGCCGGTGCCGCGGAAGCGGTTGAAGGCCTCCGACCCCAACCAGATCTCGCGCAGGGACCTGTCGCGCACATTCTCGAAGACGAGGCCGGGAATGGTCTCGGCGGCGTGGCAGGGCAATACTTTGCCCGACGGCGTAATGTTGAGGCTGCCGCGTCCCCAGCCGCCCATGCACGGTTTCGGCCGGCTCGCGTAGTAGTCGGGCACTACGAAGTCGATGGTAAGCACGCCTCTCAGCCGCTCGCGCGCGCGCTCCACCAGCTGCGCGCTGGTCAGGACCTGCTGGCGCGTCGGCATCAGGGCCTGCCGATTGCGCAGTGCCCAGCCGTAGTACTGCACGTGCGCCACCTCGAGCCGGCGCGCGCCGAGGCTGACGGCCAGCTCGATGATCGCCGGCAGGCTGGCAATGTTCTGGCGATGGATCGGTGCGTTGATCGTGAGCGGCAGCCCGATCTCGCGTACCCAGCGGGCCGCCTCCAGCTTCTTGGCGTGGCCGCCCCGGTAGTGCGCGATGCGGTCGGCGTTGTCGGGCGCCGCGTCCTGGATCGAGATCTGCACGTGATCGAGGCCGGCGGCCGCCAGCCGATCCAGACGCTCGCGCGTCAGCGTGACGGCCGCCGTGATCAAATTCGAGTAGAGGCCGACCTTGGCCGCCTGGGCGACGATCGCCTCCAGGTCCTGCCGCACGGTCGGCTCGCCGCCCGAGAGATGGAGATGCAGCACGCCGAGCTCCGCCGCCTGCGCCAGCACGTCGAGCCACACTTGCGTCGGCAGCTCGCCTGCGACGCGCTCCAGCTCGAGCGGGTTGGAGCAATAGGGACACTGCAGCGGACAGCGATGGGTCAGCTCTGCCAGCATGCCGATCGGTGCGCGGACACGCGGCTCGATTGCGGGGGCGGTCACGCCACCACCACGCCCTTGTCGGCGAGCCCCTGCAGCATGGTCACGATGTCGGCCAGGATACGCTCCCTGGGCGCGTTGTAGGTGTTGGCCAGCTCGGCGGCGATCACCTCGACGCTGCGCACGCCGTCGCACAACTGCAGGACGGCCACGGCGATGGCATCGGGCTCGAACACGCGCTCCGGCGCCAGGATCGTCCAGCGGTCGCGCGTCGCATCGTGGCGCATCTTGACCCCGCGTGGGAGCGCCGGCTTGGAGGCCGGCCCGATCACGACACGCCCGGGCGATTGCGCCTCGCTCATGCGGCCTCCGGACGGAAGGCGCCGGGCGGGATCAGCGCCGGGGTGACGTAGGCGTAGTGGAGCGCGTCGAGCTGGGCCCACAGCACGCCGCACTTGAAGCGCACGGCGTCGACCACCTGGGCCTGCTCCTCGGGCGTCCGCGCATTGCGCTTGACGTAGTCGAGCGCGAAGTCGGCGTCGCGGTCGGCCTGGTCGAGGCGACGCTTGAAGTACTGCATCGCCTTCTCGCCGATGAAGTCATAGCCCTCCAGCATGCCGGAGATGCGCTCGCGGTGGATCGACGGGGCGAACAGCTCGGTCAGCGAGGAGGCTACCGCCTCCAGCAGCGAGCGCTCGCGCACGAAGTTGACGTAGGCTTCCACCGCGAAGCGCGTGCCCGCCAGCGCACCCTCCCGCGATATGACGTAGGTCCGATCGAGCCCCAGCGCGTCGGTCAGCACCAGCCAGCGCTCGATGCCGCCCTCCTCGCCGCCGTAGCCGTCGTGGTCGAGCAGGCGATGCACCCACTCGCGGCGCAACTCACGGTCGTGCGTGCGGGCCATCAGCGCGGCGTCCTTGCGCGGCACCGCCGACTGGTAGCAGTAGCGGTTGAGCGCCCACGCCTGCACCTGGCCCTTGTCGAGCTTGCCGCCGTGCAGGAGGCGATGGAACGGGTGCTTGTCGTGGTAGCGCTCGGCGCCGACCGCGCGGATGGCGGCCTCCAGCTCCGCCGGGGTCATCAGGCGGCCCGCACCAGGACCTGTGGCGGCAACACTAGGCAAGCGGCTTGTCCTTCTTGGCGAGCAGCCGCAGCATGGCATCGAGGCCGACGAAATAGCCGTCGAGCCCGAAGCCCTGGATCACGCCGCGTGCGGCCTCGCCGGTGGCCGACTTGATGCCGCGTGCATCGATGTTGGAGATGTGGATCTCCACGTACGGCAGGCTGTCGCGCACGCCCTTGAGGCAATCGCGGAGCGCATAGCCAGAGTAGGTGAAGCCGGCCGGGTTCATGAGCAGCCCGTCGATGCCCTTGCCGGCGGCCTCGTAGATCCAGTCGATCGCCTCGCCTTCCAGGTTGGTGTAGCGGATGTCCAGTGTCACGCCGCGGCGCCTGGCCTCCTCGCCGAGCATGGCGTCGAGCTCGGCGGCGGAGGTCCGCCCGTAGATTTCGGGCTCGCGCTTGCCGAGCCAGACCAGGTTCGCACCCTGGATGAGCAGCAGTCTCGTCATCGTGTTCTCCAGAACAGGCACTCGAGTTCCGCTCCGGATTTTACAGGCGGATCTCCATGCCGTCGCTGGCGATCTCCCAACCGGCGGCCTCGATCTCGCGGCGTTCCGGGCAGCCCTCGCGCAGAACGGGGTTGGAGTTGTTGATGTGCACGAACACGCGCCGCTTCACGTCCAGGACTTCGAAGGCCGCCACCGATCCCCGCGGACCCGACATCGAGATGTGGCCCATGCGCATGCCGGTCTTGTCGGACAGTCCTTGCGCGATCATCTCCTCGTCAGTGTAAAGCGTGCCGTCGAAGAGGACCAGCGCGGCGCCGTCGAGCTCCTTTGCGAGCGTACCATCGACAGCGGCGCAGCCCGGAATGTAGTGGAAGGCGGCGCCGGTCTCGGGATCGCTGACCTTCAGCCCGATGCTGTCGCCCTCACGCGTGCCGACGTCGGGCTCGGCGAGTTCGAGGTAGAGTGCGACTTTGCCGGGCACGGCATAGGCCTCGATGGCAAGTCCGCCGGCGACCTCGACGGCCGCCCCGAGCTGCAAGGGGCGTCGTGTCACGACCTGGCGATTGAGAACATTGAAGATGGTGTTGGCATCGAGCGCCTCCAGCACGCGCCCGGTGGCATGGATCGTGAAGGCAAGCCCCTCGCGCAAGCTCAGCAGCCCCGCGACGTGGTCGACGTCGCCGTTGGTGAGAATCACGTCCGAGATCGGGCTCGAGCGCAGACCCGCATCCGGGGAGGGCGCCAGCTTGGGCGTGGCGGCGATCTGCTGGCGCAGGTCGGGTGAGGCGTTGAGGAGCGCCCAGCGCCGGCCGTCCCGGCTCACCGCCAGCGAGGACTGAGTCCGCGCGGCGAGACCGGGCGTACCGCGGCGCACGTCGGCGCAGTTGCGGCAGTTGCAGTTGACCTGCGGAAACCCGCCGCCCGCCGCCGACCCCAGCACGTTGACGATCATGGCGGTGCCTCAAAAACGACAACGGCGGCCCGCCGGACCGCCGTCTCGTGCGAAACCTCGCGAGAAATCAATCAGCTGCGGTCAAGCTCGGCCGGGGCGTAGCTCGTCACCTCCAGGCCGACCTCCTGCTCCGTCACTTCCGGCTTGTGCCATTCAAGCTTCATGAGTGTCCTCCGGATGATTTCCGTCCCTGCCAAACCATGCTGGCCGGCCCGCCGTTGCAGCGCAGACTTTGCAGTGCAACAGCTGCGACGTCAACAAGCCGCTAAGCATACGCCGCATTGGCCCTGACCGCATAGCCAAACGGCAAAGCTCCTGTTTCGGACGAAACAGCGGCCGGAACCCGATTGCCTCACAAATCGGCGTGGACGGTCGACCTCCCTTCGGCCGCCCACGGCATGTCGGGAGGGTGCGGGCCGCAGGCTCGACACGAGATCAACGAGCAGAAAACGAGTGCCGTTTCATGATCTTCCGGGCTCTGGCCGCACGTCTCGCCGCGGCATCGGGTTACCGCCGCTGGAGGGCGCATGCATCCGCCCTGGCGGTCGCAGGGGCGCTTGCGGGCGTCCTGGGTGCGGGCCCGGCCGCCGCCGCCACCCTGACGCAGGTCGAGTACGGGAACCCCAACACCACGACCTTTCTCCTGAGCGGGCCCCTGACCGGGGGCGAGCAGGGCAAGCTGCAGGCCGAAGTCGCCAAGCTGCCGCCCACGCGCCGCATCGCCATCATCCTCAACTCGCCCGGCGGCCTCCTTGCGGAGGGCCTGCGGCTCGGCAGGTTCTTCCACGACGCCAAGATCGCCACCTACGTGTTCGCCGGCGGCATCGGCTGCCACAGCGCCTGCTCGCTGGCTTTCCTGGGCGGCCGCGACTCCGCCACAGGCAAGCCCCTGCGCGTCATGATGTCGGGCGCCAGGCTCGGCTTCCACCAGTTCAGCGCCAGGTTCGACCCGGCCCGCAACTACACGCAAAAGGACATGAGCGCGGCCGTCGAGGATGCGCACCGCGTGATGGACTCCATCATCGGCTACCTGCGCGCCATCGACGAGGACCTGAGCTTCCTCACCCTGATGCTGAAGGCACCCCACGAGTCGATCGCGCTGCTCAGCGACGACGCGGCCACCCAGCGCGGCATCCAGGTGCTGCGCGGCAGCGCCCAGAGCCTGATCGATACGGACAGCACCCGCAACGACCGCCTCGCCTCCCAGTGAGCGCCGCCGGCCAACCAGAGATCAACCCCATGCGCCGCCCCAAGCCCAATGCCCTTCGTGCCCTGATCGCCGGGGTCGTCGGCGCGATGTCCCTTCTCGGCGCCGGCGCCGCCTCGGCGCTCGAGTTCGCCAAGCACGTCACCGACGGCGATAACATCAATGCCATCATCGTGCGCGGCAAGGTGATGCCCGGCGACACGGCCGCGTTCAAGGCCTACCTCGCCCGCCTGCCGGCCAAGCCCGTCACCGCCGTCTATCTCGACTCGCCCGGCGGGTCGCTGGAGGAGGGCATGACGCTCGGCCGCTACTTCCACGCCGCCGGCATCCGCACGCTCGTTGCCGATGCCGGCGCGGTCTGCACCAGCGCGTGCAGCACGGCGTTCCTCGGCGGGCGCGATCGCGAGACCGGCAAGCCCTGGCGCGCCAAGGGCTCGGCCGCCCGCCTCGGCTTCCACTCCTTCCGCTTCGACTGGCCGGACCGCAGCTACACCTCCCAGGACATGAGCCGGGCCATCGCCAAGACGCAGAACTTGACCCTGGCAATGGCCGACTACCTGAAGGACGTCGATGCCGGCCTCGAGTTCCTGCGCGCGCGCCTCAGGGCCCCGGCCACGGGCATGCACTTCATGTCCAACGAGGAGGCGCTCTCGCTCGGCCTCTACGTGCTCGACGAGAAAACCGGCGAGCTGATCCGCCCGGAGTTCCTCGACCGCCATCCGTATCGGTGGTGAGCCGTGGCATCCCGGCACTTGCCTGCACCGGTGCATGCCGGTGTTGCCGGGATCCAGCCATCCGTAAACGCCGGAGCAAGCTGAGAGATGTATCCCGGGCATAAAGCCCGGGATGACTACAACGACCGCCCGCCGGTGCCGTGCGCCAACTGCGGATCGACGCGGCGCTGGTTGCGGCGGACGTACGCGTCCAGCGCCGTGATCGTGGACGCTCCGATCGTGCCGTCGATGCGGGCCGTGAAGGTGCCGGCATCGCGCAGCTTCTTCTGCAGGGCGCGACGGAACTCCGGGGTCCAGGCATGGCCGTTCTTGGTCATCTGCTGGTACGAGAACTGGTTGCCCATCTCGATCGCCTGCAGCACGAGCTCGGCGGCGCGCTCGGGATCGCGCTGCACGCCCTTGCCGCGGTCGTACATGGCGGCGAGGTTGTGGATGCCGTGCGGGCTGCCGAGGTCGGCGGCCTGACGATAGAGGTTGGCGGCCACGCCGTCGTTCTGCTCCACGCCCTTGCCCTGCTGGTAGAGATAGCCGAGGCTCACCATGCCGGCGATGCTGCCGACGTCGGCCGCACGCTTGTACCAATGGGCAGCCTTGGCGAAATCGACCTGCACGCCGATGCCGTTGTTGTGCATGACTCCCAGGTCCACCATCGCCGGCGTATGGCCGACCTCGCTCGCCCGTGTGAGCAGGCGCATGCCCTCGAGCACGTCCTTGTCGACGCCCCGGCCCTGCACGGTGAGCACGCCCAGGCGATAGTTGGCGTCCATGTTGTCCTTCGCCGACGCGAGGCGGAGCAGCCGTACGGCCTCCGCCTGGTCCTTGGTGACGCCGCGGCCTTCGAGCAGCGCTACTGCCAGCGCGGCCATAGAGCCGAGATGGCCGGCGTCGGCGCCCTTGCGGAACCAGCTCGCGGCCTCGGCGTCGTCGCGCGCCACGCCGCTGCCGGCGGCATACATGCGGCCCAGTCGATGCATGACGTGGGCGTTGCCGCCGCCCGCCAGCCGGCGCAGGGTGCGCAGGTAGTCGCCGTCCTCGGTGGCGACGCGCCACACCTCCAGCGTCACCTGGGCGCCCGGCGCCGCCGTCGCCACCTGCTGGCGCAGCTCGCTCATCTGGCCGATGCGCTTGTCGTTGAAGCCGACGATGATGTCGCCGACGCGAATGCCGGCCCGGCCGGCAGGGCTGGAGGCGTCCGCCTCTGTGACCATCGCCCCGTCGGTTCCGGTGCGGCCGAGAGACAGCGCCAGCGGTCTATCGACGGGCTCCGTGTTGAGCCCGAGCCAGGCCTTGCTCGTCTCGGATGGCAGGCTGCCGAGCCTGATCGGCATCTTCAGGAGGCGCCCCTGCGGCTGGGCAATGACGCTCGGCCCGGGTCCGGGCCCGACCGGCGGCAGCGGCGTGTCGGAGGGGGGCGGCAGGGTGGCGGACGGCGGCAGCCCCGGCGGCATGCGCACGATATCCACGCCCAGGTCCGCCATCACCACGAAGCTCGATGCGGTGGCGGGCTTGGACAGGTGGGAAAACGACGGCAGGGGCTGCAGCCAGCCGGTTTTCATGGCGGCGGCGACGAGAACAAGGCAAGCTATCGAGCTGACGGCCTGCTGGCGGACGCTCTGGCGGCTCCCGGCGTTGAAAGCGAGCGAAGACATCGCACTATTTCCCTGACTCTCTCACCCTGGACCTTAACCCCCTCAAAAGGTCGATGGTGTTCCCTGGGAAACAGCGCAACAGAGTGTCATGAGGGCCGTCTAGAGCAGGACTCAGACCATGGCCGTCCCGTCCGAGGGGTCGGCGCGCCTGAAGCGACCTCGCAACCAATGGAGATCGATCCCGTGAACGAGCACGAGAAGGCTGCCAAGGCGGCCCAGATGGTGGAAGCCATGACCGGCTTCTACATCCACTTCGTCGTCTACGCCCTCGTCATCGCCCTGCTGCTCGCCGTCAACTATTTCGCCTCGCCTGAAATCTGGTGGGTGCAGTGGGTGTTCCTGGGTTGGGGCATCGGCGTCCTTGCCCATTGGCTCCTGGTGTTCGGCAGCTCGGCGAGCGGCGGCAACTGGATCACCCGGTGGCAGCTCCGCAAGATCAAGGAGATCAAGGACAAGATGTGAGGCCGGGGCGCACCGCCTAGCGCGCCGTCGCCTTGCCCGCGCCTTGATCGCTCGCCGCCCTTGCCCGCCGCCTCCCTGGCGTGTTTCAAAGGGGGCTGCCCGCACGAGGGCATGGCGACCGCGAGACGAGGCAAGATGGAACGCAGACAGCTTGGCAAGACCGGACTAGAGGTCTCGGTGCTTTCGTTCGGGTGCGGCGCGGTCGGCGGTCTGATGACGCGCGGCGAACCCGCCGACCAGGAGCGGGCCGTGGCGCGCGCGCTCGAGCTCGGCATCAACTACTTCGACAGCGCGGCGCTCTACGGCAACGGCAAGTCCGAGGAGAACCTCGGCCGGGTGCTGGCCAAGCTCAAGCCCAAGGTGGTCGTCGCCACCAAGGTGCGCGTCATGGCGGGAGAGCGCGGCCGCGCCGCCGACACCATCGCCGCGTCCCTGGAGGCAAGCCTGAAACGGCTCGGCCGCGACCATGTCGACATCTTCTACTGCCACAACACCATCGCCTCGGGCGGCGCCGGCGACACCATCACCCTCGACCAGCTCATGAACGAAGCGCTGCCCGCCTTCCAGCGCATGCGCAAGGAGGGCAAGGCGCGCCACATCGGCATCACGGCGCTGGGAGATACGCCAATGCTGCTGGAGGTGGCCCGCTCCGGCGCCTTCGACGTGGCCCAGATTTGCTACAACGCGCTCAATCCTACCGCCGGCATGTCGGTTCCCGCCGGCTACCCGGCGCAGGACTATCAAGGCCTGATGCAGGTGGCGCACAAGGCGGGCATGGGCACGGTGGGCATCCGCGTGCTGGCTGCCGGCGCGCTCACGGGCTCGGACTGGCGCCACCCGCTGGCGATGCCGAAGGTCGAGCCGATCGGCTCGGGCGCCGACTATGCGGCCGACGTCGAGCGGGCGCAGCGGCTCGAGCCGCTGGTGCGCGAGGGCCATGCGGGCAGCCTCGTCGAGCTCGCCATGCGCTTTGCCATCTCCAATCCCGCGCTTTCGACCACGCTCGTCGGCATCGCCAACCTCGAGCAGTTCGAGGCGGCGGCGCAGGCGGCATTGAAGGGTCCGCTCTCGCCTGCCGCCCTTGCGCGGCTCGGCGAGCTGCAACGCGGGTTCATTGGCGAGAAGCGCTGACGCGCGCACATTCCGAGGGATTTCCAATGCGCTGTGAGGTCGTCGCCATCGGCACCGAGCTGTTGCTCGGCATCATCGTCGACTCCAATTCGGCCTGGATCGGCGAGCAGCTGGCGCTCGCCGGCATCGACTCCTACTACCAGGTCAAGGTCGGCGACAATTTTGGCCGCATCGAAGCCTGCATCCGCCAGGCGCTGGAGCGCAGCGACGCGGTGATCTGCTGCGGCGGCCTCGGGCCAACGCAGGACGACATCACGCGCGACGTCATCGCGCAGGTCATGGGCGTGCCGATGCGCCGCGACCAGCCGATCGCCGACAAGATCCGCCGCATCTTCGAGTCGCGCGGGCGCGTCATGTCCGCCAACAACCTGCGCCAGGCCGACATCCCCGAGGGCGCGAGCCCGATTGCGCAGATGCCCGGCACCGCGCCGGGCCTCGTCTGCCCGGTCGGCGACAAGGTCATCTACGCAACGCCCGGCGTGCCCTCCGAGCTGCGAGAGATGTTCAACGGCACCATCCTGCCCGACCTGCGCCGGCGCATGGGCCAGACCGCCGTCATCCGCAGCCGCGTGCTGCGCACCTGGGGCGCGAGCGAATCCGGCATCGCCGAGATGGTGGCCGACCGCATGGTCGAGCTCGACAAGCTCGGCAACCCCACCATCGCCTTCCAGGCCAGCGGCATCGACGGCATCAAGGTGCGCATCGTCGCCAAGTGCGACGACGAGGCCACCGCCAAGCGCGTGCTCGACAGCGAGGAGACGCTGATGCGCTCGCTGCTCGGCGACCTCATCTTCGGCATCGACGAGCAGTCGATGGAGGCGGTGGTTCTGGCCGAGCTTCGCAAACGGGGGCTGACGGTCGCCGCTGCCGAGACGCTGACCGGCGGCATACTCTCCGCGCGCATGAGCGCGCTCGACCCGGAGATGGTGATCTTCCGCGGCGCCAGCATTCTTCCCGAGGCAACCGTTGCCGGACCGGAGCGGCAGTCCCCGGAGCTGCGTGCCGCAGCGGCGGCGGCCGACGCGCGCGAGCGGTTTCGCACCGACGTCGGGCTCGCTGCCATCGTTCCGGAAACCTCAGAAAGCCAACCGCCGGGCACGGTGTTTCTTGGCATCGCCATCGGTGAGGCGAACCAAGGCGAGAAGGTAATCCTCCCTGGCGACCGCAAGCGCATGCGCGAGTTCGGCGTGATCAGCCTGCTCAATCTGCTCAGGAAGAAGCTCGCCGCCTGATCCCCGGCCGCATCCAGGAACCAGCGATGGACCTCGACCTCTCCGGCAAGCTCGCGCTCGTCACCGGCTCGACCATGGGCATCGGTCACGCTACGGCCCTGGGCCTCGCCCGCATGGGCGCCGGGGTAGTCGTCAACGGCCGCACCGAGGCCTCGGTCGCCGAGGCGATCGACAAGATCAAGCGCGCCGTGCCAAAGGCTGAGCTGCAGGCGGCCCCCGTCGACCTCTCCACCGCCGAGGGTTGCGCCAAGCTCATCCGCCAGGTGCCGGCCGTCGACATCCTCGTCAACAGCATGGGCATCTACGAGCCCAAGCCCTTCTTCGACATCCCCGACGCCGACTGGCAGCGCATGTTCGAGGTCAACGTCATGAGCGGCGTGCGCCTCACCCGCCACTACCTCAAGGGCATGCTCGATGCCGACAAGTGGGGCCGCGTGGTGTTCGTCTCCAGTGAATCGGCGATCTTCGTGCCCAAGGAGATGGTGCACTACGGCTTCTCCAAGTCGGCGCAGCTTGTCATCGCCCGCGGCGCCGCAGAGCTGACCAAGGGCACCAAGGTCACCGTCAACTCCGTGCTGCCGGGCCCGACCTGGGTCGAGTTGCAGCCGACGCGGCTTGCCGCCCGCGCCAAGGGCATGGGCACGACGGTGGACGAGCTCGCCAAGCGTACGTTCACCGAGCGCCGGCCCGCCTCGCTGCTGCAGCGCTATGCGAGCCCGGAGGAGATCGCCAACCTTATCTGCTACGTCTGCTCCAAGGCCTCGAGCGCCACCAACGGCGCGGCCCTGCGCGCCGACGGCGGCATCGTCACCAACCCGTTCTGAGTGTCTTGTCATCCCGGTGCTTGTCACCGGGATCCATCTCTCGGCCCGCTCTGGCGCCAATGGATGGCTGGATCCCGGTGACAAGTGCCGGGATGACCGCGATTGGTCGACCTCGCGCGCTCGACAAGCCGCGGGCAGCGTCTACGTGCCGCTCCGCGTAATTGCGGCGCGCTCGAGCCAGCCGGCGTAGCGGATCAACAGGCCGAACAGCGGCAGGTGCGCCTCGACCTCGAAGTGGTAGCGGCCGCCCTGCTCGCGCTCGAAGGTGCGCACGACCGGGTGCAAGGCGCGCGGCAGCGGCACCCCGAGCACCCTGAAGCCGTCGAGACGCAGCGCCAGGCCTTCCTCCGACGCCAGCGGCGTGAACACGAACGTCGTCGGCCCGACGCGCTCGTACAGCAGTCCGCCGCTCGCGTATTGCACCGACCGGAACAGGGCCGATCCGAACTGGCGCCCCCAGATCTCGCGCTCCCCGATCGCGTGGAACGTCACCCGCAGCGGCTGGTCGTCGCCCTCGGGCGGCAGCGATGTCAGCGCGGCGGCAATGCGGGCGGCGAGCGAGCGGCCGCGCTCCACGTCCGCGCGCCCATCCCAGATGGTCACGCCCGTGAAGTCGTGCAGCTCGCGAACGGCCTTCGGCAGCCGGTCGAAACCTGCGCCGAGCAGGCGGCGGTAGAGCGGTTCGGTCATGGGACGCTCGCCGTGATGTCGAGGTCGGCGACCTCGCCCATGAAGTCGCCGAGCGTGAAGAGGCCGACGCAAGGTGTTGCACCCCGCGCCGACAGCGTACCGGCGACGAGCCGCTTGGCCAGGATCACCGACGGTATCGCCGGGATGTAGGGACCGTGGCCGTTCCTGGCGACAAGGGCCCATTCCACCCGCTTCGGCCCGCCCTGCTGATCCCGCCCCTCCACCGCAACCGTCATGCCGCCGACGTCGGAGCCGAGAAACCCGAGCACTCGCTTGGCGCGGAGCAACGGAGCCGCCAGCCTCGCAGGATCGCGCACGAGCCCCACCCGCACGCCCCACGACAGAGCCCATAGCCCCAGGTGCATGGCGCCGACCTCGAGAGCCGCGGACACATCCACGCTGCCGAGCCCCGGATAGCGCCGCGGGAACAGCTCGCGGTCCGGCGTATCGCAGGCGCCGAGCCAGCGCGCACCGAGGCCCGGCAGCCGCCGTCGCCGCAGCTGCTGCCAGCCGTATGCCCTTCCGGGGTCAGCCGCAGGCCCGGCCGGGAACGGCCGACCGAGGCTGCCGAGGATCGACTGCGTGGTCGCCAAGCCAGGATCGAAGCTGTTGCCGGGCGAGATGGCGATCTCGACCGACGTCAGGGCGGCGAACCGGGGCGCAAGCTCGTCGGCCACGGCTGCCGACAGCGCCGGCACCGTGCTCGCGCCGCTGACGACGAGAACGCCCGCTCGCCTCGCCTCTCCATCCAGCGCGCCGATGCCGGTCACGAAGCCGCGCGCGTCGGCGAGATCGACGTAGTGCGCGCCCGCATCGATGGCGGCGCGCGCCACCCGGTAGTCCTGCGTCTGGAACGGCCCCGAGGCGTTGATGACCAGCGATGCCCGCTCAGCCATGAGGTGGTCGGCCGTGATGCTTTCGGCGTCCATGACCCCAGCGCCAACGCTCGCTCCAGACCTCGCCGCAAGCTCGCGCGCGAACCGCTCCGCACGTTCGCGCGATCGCCCTGCAACGACCAGCTCCAAACCCGGGCTCGCTGCCAGGCGCTCGCTCACCCGCGCACCGAACGCGCCATAGCCACCGAGCACGACCACCCGCGACCCACGGACGGTGGGCATACCCTTCACTCAGGCCTTGCCCTTCGTGGGTGCCTCGCCGACGTCCGCCTTGGACTTGGACGCCGACGCCGCCGACTTCGCCTCGCCCGTCAGCCGGTCCGAGAGCGCCAGCAGCACGCTCGACACCACGAACACCACGTGGATCACCACGTACCACATCAGCTCGCGGTCGGTGGTGGTCTTCACCGCCATGAACTGCTTCAGGAGCTGGATCGCAGAGATCGCCACGATCGAGCCCAGCAATTTGATCTTCAGCGCCGTGAAGTCGATGGTGCCCATCCACTCCGGCCAGTCGCGGTGGTTGGTGTGATCGATCTTGGAGACGAAATTCTCGTAGCCCGAGAAGATGACGATCAGCAGCAGCGACGCCGTCAGCGCCAGGTCGACGAGGCTCAGCACGCCGAGGATCGCCTCGGACTCGCTGACCGCGAACGCCGTGATGGCCAGGTGGAACAGCTCCTGCAGGAACTTGATGAGCAGGATCGCGACTCCGACGGCCAGCCCGAAATAGAACGGCGCCAGCAGCCAGCGGCTGGCAAAAAGCGTCTTCTCGAACAAGCTTTCAATCGACTGGCGGCTGCGCTGGAACATGGGGAGCGTCCTGGATTGGCCGGGCCGGAAGTGTGTATGCCACGCTCCCTGGCGAGTGGCCATCTTCCACCGGCAACCGCCGCTCCATCCAGATCAGGGCCACATCAGGGAACGTACGGCTCTGCCAACATTCCGGACGATAGGCGGGCGATACTCGGGCCGATAAGGGGTTTCTTACCAACCTCTCTCAGACACTCATAACAGGTGTTGCCTAGTATGCATCGTCGAGAGGCGCGGCCCAATGCCGGAGAAGTGCCAGGGAAGTGCCAAGGGGGGGTTGCTTTGAGGCATTTCCGGTCGAGGGAAAAACCAATGGGTGAGCCGATCGCCGGCATCACGCGGCGCGGCCTGATCAAGGCCGGCGCCATCGCTGCTCTCGATGCCGCGCTTCCCAAGGTTGCCTCGGCACAGCCCCGCATCATCCTCAACGACGCGAGCGGCTTGAGCCCGACTCCGGTGTTTCGCCATTGGGTCGTGCAGACCAACGAGCAGGCCGACTTCATCGCCAGGCTGCGCCAGGAGCTCAAGGCGGCTGCCGCCGAGCGCCGCCCGGTCGCCGTCGGAGCGGCCCGGCATTCGATGGGCGGCCAGAGCCTGCCGCGCGACGGCGTCGCCCTCACGTTCAACAGCTCGCGCTGTGAGCCGGACACGACCGCCAGGACCTATCTGGTCGACGCCGGCGTCCGCTGGCAGCAGGTGATCGCCGCGCTCGATCCGATCCGCTTCTCGCCGGCGGTCATGCAGTCCAACAACGACTTCGGCGTCGCCTCCACGTTCAGCGTCAACGCGCACGGCTGGCCGGTGCCCTACGGACCGTTCGGCTCCACGGTGCGCTCGCTGCGGCTGATGCTGGCGGACGGGACGATCGTCAACTGCTCGCGGACCCAGAACCAGGAGCTGTTCCGGCTGGCGATGGGTGGCTACGGCCTCGTCGGCATCATTCTTGAGCTCGAGGTCGACATGGTCGAGAACCTCGCTCTCAAGCCCGACCACGCGGTCATGCCCGCCAAGGACTTCGCCAGGCATTTCATCGCGGCGGTTCAACACGACCCGCTTGTCATGATGGCCTACGGCCGCCTCAACGTGACGCGCAAGGACTTCTTCGAGGAGGCGCTGCTCGTCACCTATCGGCCGGTCCCCTCGGGCGGCGGGCTGCCCGCCGCCGGCGCCGGCGGCATCGTCTCCTCCATGTCGCGCGAGATGTACCGAGCCCAGACGGGCTCCGAGGGCGCCAAGCGCACGCGCTGGCTGGTCGAGAGCGTGGTGGCGCCGGCGGCCACCTCGGGTGTCTCCACCCGCAACACCCTCATGAACGAGCCGGTCTCCAACCTCACCAGCCGCGACAAGCGCCGCACCGACATCCTGCACGAGTACTTCGTCTCGCCCGAGCGGTTCGGCGAGTTCATCGACGCCTGCAAGGACATCATCCCGCAATCGAAGCTGGAGTTCCTCAACGTCACGCTGCGCTACGTCGGACCGGATGCCGACAGCATGCTCGCCTTCGCCCCCGTCCGGCGCATCGCCGCCGTGATGTCGTTCTCGCAGGAGCTGACACTCGTTGACGAGGCCGAGATGATGCGCGTGACGGAGGCGCTGATCGATCGCGTCATTGCCATCGGCGGCAGCTTCTATCTGCCCTATCGACTGCATGCCCGCCGCGACCAGGTCACCGCCGCCTACCCCAACCGCGAGCGGTTCATCGAGTGCAAGCGGCGCTACGATCCGCGCCTGCTGTTCCGCAATGCCATGTGGCAGGCATATTTCGCGAGCGAGTGAAGCCCGGAAATCCGGCCCGAAGGAGCCCCCATGGACCTCATCCGTTGCATTGCCGTCGGCTACGCAATCGTGCTTCTGCTGGCTGCGGTGTCCAGCTACGTCCCCGGCCTCACCGACGCCCAGGGACGCATCTTCGGCATCTTCGCTCTCACGATCTACAGCGACCTGCTGCATCTGGTTTCCGCCGCCTGGGCTGCCGTCTCCGCCTACTTGTCGCGGGATGCTTCCGTCAATTTCCTCAAGCTGTTCGGCACGCTCTACTTCCTCGACGGGCTGCTGGGGCTGGTGACGGGCTCGGGCTATCTCGATCTCGGCATCCTCCTCTATGGCGTGCAGAGTCTGCCGCTCGGCTTCAAGATCTTCGCGAACCTGCCGCACCTGGCACTCGGCGGCTTTGCGATGTTTGCGGGCTTCGTTCTTGCCGAGCGACCTCGGTTTGCCGCATGAGCCCGGCGCCGCGCCCGCTGCTGCGCAGGTTGCGCTATCCGCTGCTGGGCCTCGCAGTTCTGGTCGTGCTGGCCGCGGCGCCGATCCTCTACGTGGAGACCTCCTGCCAGGGCCGGCGCGGAGCCGAGACCGCTCAATTCCGCTCCGTGCTGGAGCCTGCGCATCGGCGCGAGGAGATCAACAGCTATCTGACCTATCCCGAGTGGTCGATTGTGCACGCCTACGAGGACCTCGCCGGCGTCATGCGGCAGGGAAGCGAATCCGATTTCGCTTACTTCGGCAGCGTCGCCAGCTACTGGTCGAGCCTGTGCAACATCACGCGGCTTGCCTCGAGCCGCGGCCAGATCTCGCTCGAGTACAAGGTCATGCTCTACACGATCGGCCTGAGCTTCGCCGCCGAGATGGGGCTCAAAGGACTCTACGAGCTCACCATCGGCCGCTTCACGGCATGGTTCCGAGGGCCCAAGCGCACGCCCGAGGACGAGTTCGCGCTTGCCGTCGCCGAGGACTACGCCGCCTTCCTGCGCCAGACGCCGTGGTACGAGTATCCGTTCGGCTCCAAGCTCGCGCAGTTCTGGATCGAGACGCCGATGGCCTACGGCAGCGCCGTGCGCAAGCTCGAGCGGCGCATCGCCATCTCGCTCGAATACGGCGGCAAGGCTGGCTACGCCAAGCTCATTGGCCTGGGTGCGGCGGCATCTCCGGCGCCGCTCACGATCCGCAGCGTGGTCAAGGGGCTCGATCAATCCGATCTCGCCGCCTACAGGCGCATCACGCTCGTCGCCCGGCTCGACGACGGCTCGAGCGTGATCGAGACACCGCGCTACCGGGCGTTCACCGAGATTCTGCAGGGCCTCGCCCGCCGCGGACGTGATCTTGTCGAGATCGCCGGAAACGACAACGTATTGGTGACAGTGCTCACGCGCGACGAGGTCGCGGCCCGCCGCGTCGATGCGCCTGAGCTCTTCGCCGTGCCGGTGCAGGCGAGGCCCGGATGGCATCGGCTCGGCCTCGACGTCAAGGTGTCCAAGCTGCTCCCCTTGATGCGCCAGATCGAGGGAACCACGATCGAGTTGGAGCATGTCTACGACTATTGACGGCCTTTCGATCGAGCGGCGCGCGGCCCGGTTCCTGGGCGCCGCCCTGCTCGTGGTGTCGATCTGGTTCGCGGGCCTCGCCGCGGCCACTGCCGTGGCCGAGCCCACGCGCATGGTCGCTGTATTCGGCCCGGCGGAGACGACCCTCCGCGCGCTGACCCAGGGCGACAGCCGCCTCGTCGAAGGCGGCAACGGCTACATCGTCGTGCAGGGCCAGCATGCCGGGTTCGTGCGCCATCTCTACGCTGGCGGCGCATGGCTCGTGCTCCCGGTCACGGTCGGCGGATGTCGGGGGCGCGTCACGCTCTGACTTGGCCCCCCGCCGGCCGGTGCCCGCAACGCTCAACCCCGACGCTGCGCCAGCTCCAGGATGCTGTCCTCGAACGCCCGCACAGTACCCACATCGTCGAACAGCGGCGCGCGGCGATCCTCGATCTGGCGCTGCAGCGCTCCGCGGCGCTCCCGGTCCGAGGCGACCGCAACGGCGAGGTCCACGTAGGCCTTCTCGTCGGCCGCGACCAGCTCGTCGAGGCCCAGTGTGCGAAGGATGCCGCTGCCGAACCGGCCGCGCATGAAGCGCCCCTCGCGCGCCACGATCGGCAGGCCGCACTCGATCGCCTGCATCGCCGTGTTGAAGCCGGAGAAGCCGATGGTGTCGAGCATGAGGTCGGCACGACCCATCAGGGCGTGGTAGGCGGGCTTGTCCTGCCATGGGATCAGTCGGGCGTGGTCTTCGAAACGCATGCCGCGCGCCCGGAACGCCGCTTCCAGCCGCGCCTTGAGCTGCCTGCCGATCGGGCCCATCTGCTCGTGATCGAAGAAGACGATGGTGCCGCGCCCCATGCGACGGGCGATCTCGGGAAACACCCAGTCGTGCTGCGGCGCGTATTTGTAGGGCGTGCCCGGCGACAACAGGATTGGAGCATCCCCGGCGATGCCGAGCGCCTCGAGATCGATCCTGCCGCGCGCGACCGAATCGCGCTTCAGGCAGCAGCCGAGCCGCGGCAGGCGGATCAGCCGTTCCGTGTAATGGTCCTGCGCATCGGCCGGCTCGAAGGCATCGGCCGAGAAGAAGCAGTCCATCGTGGGCAGGCCCGTCGTGTGCGGGTGGCCCCAGGTGGTGATCTGCTTGTCCGCGAGGCGCAGGTTCGCGAGCTTGTGGGCGGCGTGGTCGGCGCACACCTCCGGGTAGAACAGCACGTCGAGCTCGCGCGCCTGGATGGCATCGATCCACGCCGCCTCCGACGGGTGCCCCTCGCTGAAGGACTTGCACCGAGACCGCGCCCACGCCGTCTCGGCGTCCTCCAGCTTTCCCAGGTGGAAGATGTGCAGCTCGATCTTGGCGCGATCGATGTGCTCCACCACGCCCCTAAGGATCGCGTGCCACACCGAGTGTCCCCACACGAAGCTCGAGGCGATGCCGAGGCGGACGCGCGCACCCGGCGAGCCCGCCACCCGGGCCGTTCTTGCTGGCGCAGCCGCCCCCGTCGGCGCATGGTGCTGCCGATGCCAAAGCGCCATGGCGTCGGAACAGAGCGCCCCGTACTTCGCGAACTCGCCCCTGTTGTTGCGCTCCTGATACGTCAGGCCGAACAGCGGCAGCGCGTTGATCCACGCATGCGCCTCGCCCATGCAATCGGCCCGCAGCCCGTCGATGCGCTGCGCGAACAGGGCGCCGGCCGCCGCTGCCTCCTCCTCGCTGACGGCAGCCTGCGGCAGCGCCGCGAGGGCCTGCACGAAACGGGCGGAGGCCAGCTTGGGCGCGAACGAAAGCGCGCGCTCCACTGCGGCCAACGCCTGTTGGCTCTCGAAACGCTGCGCGAGAACGAGCGCCTGCATGGTGAGTGCCTCGGGAAAGCGCGGTCGCAGGGTGACAGCCCGGCTGTAGCTCTCCAGCGCCTGCGGCAGGCGGCGCAGCGCGAACAGGACGTTGCCGTGCGCAAACCATGCGTCGGCCAGGTCCGGAGCCAGCCGCAGCAGCCGCTCGAAGCTCTCCAGCGCCTCCTCGAGGCGCCCGAGCGCCCGCAGCGCATGCCCCCGGTTGTTCCAGGCCTGGGCGTTTGTCGGCATCGCCGCCAGCACCTGGTCGAAGTGCGTGACGGCTTCCGCGTACCGCCCCATGAAGTTGAGGACGTTGCCGTAGTTGAGGATCACCAGGGGTGCGTTCGGCGCCCGCCGCAGCGCCGCGCCGATCAGCCGCTCGGCCGCCGCGAGGTCGCCCTTCTGGCCCTTGATGACGCCCAGCAGATTGAGCGCGTCGACGTTGGTGGGTTCGGCGTCGAGCACGGCCTCGTAGGCGCGTTCGGCCTCGGTGAGGCGGCCGGCGCGATGGTGCTCCAAGGCCGCGCCCATCAAGCCGCCGGTCGGTTGTGCCGCTCCGCTCACTCCGCGACCAGCCCGCGCTTCTCGAGCAGCGCCTTGGTCGCCGGCAGCCGGCCGCGGAAGGCCTTGTAGGCGTCCGCCGCATCGCGCTTGCCGCCGGCCGAGTAGATATTGTCGTAGAGCCGCTTGGCCAGCTTGGCGTCGAAGATGTCGCCCGCCTCCTCGAAGGCCTGGAACGCGTCGGCGTCCATCACCTCCGACCACAGATAGCTGTAGTAGCCCGCCGCATAGCCGCCCATGATGTGCTGGAAATGCGGGATGCGGTGGCGCATGACGATCTCCTCGGGCATGTCGATGCGCGACAGCGTCTCCGCCTCGAATTTGTCGACATCGAGCCCCTTGGCTTTCTCGATCACGTGCAGGTCGAGGTCGACGATTGCCGCCGACAGGTACTCGATGGTCTTGAAGCCCTGGTTGAAGTTGCGCGCCGCCTCCAGCCGCCTCAACAGTGCCGCCGGCACCAGCTTGCCGCTTTTGTAGTGGCGCGCGTAGCGGCTCATCACCTCCGGCCGCAGCAGCCAGTGCTCGTAGAGCTGGGACGGCAGCTCGACGAAGTCCTTCTCCACGCTGGTGCCCGACACGGAAGGATAGGTGACGTTGGAGAGCAGGCCGTGCAGGCCGTGGCCGAACTCGTGAAACAGCGTGCGGGCATCATCGAGGCTCAAGAGCGTCGGCTCGCCCGCGGCGCCCTTGGCGAAGTTCATGACGTTGACGACGATGGGGCGAATCTGTCCCGCCAGCTTCTCCTGCTTGCGCCAGCCGGACATCCAGGCGCCCGAGTGCTTGGAGGGTCTGGCGAAATAGTCGCCGAGGAACAGCCCGATGGGCTTGCCCTGCCGCATCACCTCGAACACGCGCACGTCCGGGTGATAGACGGGGAGGTCCTTGCGCTCCTTGATCTCGATCCCGAACAGCTTGCCCGCCACATCGAAGGCTGCGGCGATCACGTTGTCGAGCTGCAGGTAGGGCTTGATCTCGCCGTCGTCGACATCGTAGCGCGCCTTGCGCACCTTCTCGGCGTAGTAGCGCCAGTCCCAGGCGGCGAGCTTGAAGTTACCGCCCTCGGCGCGCGCCGCTTCCTGCAGCTGGTCGCGCTCCTCGCCGGCGCGGACGCGGGCCGGGGCCCACACCTCCATCAGCAGCTTGCGCACGGTGGCCGGCGTCTTGGCCATCGAGAACTCGAGCGCGGAGTCGGCCGCCGTCTTGAAGCCCAGGATGTGCGCCCGCTCGGCCCTGAGGCCCAGGATCTCCGCCACGATCTTGCGGTTGTCGGTCTCCCCGCCGTTGGCACCGCGCTGGGCCCAGGCGCGGAACGCCTTCTCGCGCAGGTCGCGCCGCGCCGAATACTGCAGGAACGGCTCGATCGAGGAGCGCGCCAGCGTGACGACGTGCTTGCCGGGAGCCCCGTGGTCCTTGGCCGCCTGCGCCGCCGCCGCGCGCACCGACTCGGGCAGCCCGGCGATGTCACGCTCGCCCTCCAGCACCATCACGAACGCCTGCTCGTCGGCCAGCAGGTTCTGGCTGAACCTGGTGCCGAGCACCGACATGCGCGCCGCGATCGCCGCCATGCGCTTCTTCTTCTTCGCGTCGAGACCCGCACCCGACTTCACGAAGGCGCGGTGATAGCGCTCGAGCACGCGGCCCTGCTCCTCGCTGAGCCCGAGCTTCTTGCGCTTCTTGAAGAGGGCATCGACGCGGGCAAACAGCGTCTCGTCCTGGTAGATGCGCATGCCGTGCTTGGCAAAGCGCGGCGCCAGCGCCCGCTCGATCGCCTGGATGTCCTTGTTGGTGTCGGTGGCGGCCAGATTGAAGAACACCGACGAGGTGCGGTCCAGCAGGTCCCCCGCCTTCTCCATCGCATCGATGGTGTTGGCGAAGGTCGGTGCATCCTCGGCACTGGCAATCGCCGCGATCTCCTTGCGGTTGGCGGCGAACGCCTTATCGAACGCCGGCATGAAATGCTCGATCCGCACCTTGTCGAAAGGCGGCATCTCGAACGGCGTGGTCCAGGCCCCGAGCAGCGGGTTGCTGTCCGCCGTCGTCGCCTTCTTCGCCGCCGCCTTGCCCTTCGCCACCATCGCAGCCTTGCCCTTGGCCATATCCGGCACCCCTGCTCACGATCCCATCCGCCCGCATCTAATCCCGCCCCCCGACTTTGTCGAGGTTCGCCCGTCGCCCGTCGGTGAGAACGCGCCCCGTCATCCCCGCCAAGCGCAGCGCAGAGCGGGGATCTACCGATCGCCGCGGGAGTTTGCCGCTGGATTCCCGCTGACGCGCTCCGCGCTTGCGGGAATGACGACAACAACGGCGAGATAGAAACTGCTAAAGGCGCGTCAGTCCTTCGGCGACCTGTGTCGCCGGCCATCAGCTTGCGCAACGCCAGTTCGCCTGGCACCTGCTCTCAGCAGGTGTCAGCTATGAAACCGAGGGGCTGCGGGGCAGCGAGTCACCGCAATCCATGTTGCAATTCAAGAGCGGCAGCTCGCCGCCCCGCGCAGGATTTTGGGCCGTTACGTCCAGCTGTGAAGGCCTTCTACGCGAACGTGGCGGGCCACCGGGGTATTCGCCTGCGGCGCTGGGGCCGACCTCGGCTCGCGTCTGCGTGACCG
>JBGGME010000345.1:0-5141 GCA_041288195.1 Hyphomicrobiaceae bacterium | reverse complement strand
GATCCGGCTCGGCGACAGCGTCAAGCTCGGCTACGTCGACCAGAGCCGCGATCATCTCAACGACAAGAAGACGGTGTGGGAGGAGGTGTCGGGCGGGCTCGATCAGATGAAGCTCGGCGACAAGATGGAGATGAACTCCAGAGCCTATGTGAGCTGGTTCAACTTCAAGGGTGCGGACCAGCAGAAGAAGGTGGGGCTGCTGTCGGGGGGCGAGCGCAACCGCGTGCACCTTGCCAAAATGCTGAAGGAGGGCGGCAACCTGCTGCTGCTGGACGAGCCCACCAACGACCTCGACACCGAGACGCTGTCGGCGCTTGAGGCGGCGCTGGAGGACTTCGCGGGCTGCGCCGTCATCATCAGCCACGACCGCTTCTTCCTGGACCGGATGGCGACCCACATCCTGGCCTTCGAGGGCGACAGCCACGTCGAGTGGTTCGAGGGCAATTTCCAGGACTACGAGGAGGACAAGAAGCGCCGCCTCGGCGACGCCGCCGTCGAGCCGCACCGGATCAAGTTCAAGCGCTTCGAGCGGCGGTAAGGGGTGGCGACAGAGTCCGCCTCGAAAGCCTTGCATTTTGAACGACCTTCAGCGCTCAAATTGCGCACACCCCCACGCTCGCGCGTAAGCACGATTTCCCCAAGACCATTGCGGAACGCGCACATTTGTCTTAACAAAGGGTTGCAGCGGTAGCGTTGCTGCAGTGCTAGCGGTGCTAGCACCTGGTAACGAGTACAGGCGATCCGATGTCCAGCGTCGCGTTCATATCGACCAAGGGTGGGGCCGGGAAGTCGACGGTCTCGGTCCAATACGCAATCGCGGCCGCCGGCGAGGGGCGCACGCCGCTCATCATCGACTGCGACAGCGCGCAGACGTCCATCCACGTCTGGGCCTCGGCGCTGCGGCAGGAGAAGTCGCCCGAGATCCGCACCGGCAGCTACGACACCATCGCCCAGCAGCTCGCCGCGGCGGCGGAGGAGGGCTTCGACCTCGTCGTCGTCGACGTGCCGCCGGGCGGCGGCCAGATCGTGGCGCGGGTGGCGAGCCTGGTCGAGCACATCCTGGTCCCCGTGCGCGCCACCACGTTCGACCTGCACGCCATGCGCAACACCATGGACCTGCTGCGCACCACGGTGGACGACACCGAGCCCTCCGAGCTCGCCTGCCGCAATGCGCTCGGCAAGGCGGCGATCGTGCTCAACGGTACGCCGACGCGCCCGTCGGCTTCCTGGCGCTCGGATATCGAGGGCGCGCTGGCGCAATGCGGCGCGGGCGGGCTCGACATCGTCGGTGCGCTCGCCGACCGGGCCGCCTACAGGGTGTCGATCGAGGACGGTCGCGGCGTGACCGAGGAGCGGCGGGACACGAAGGCCGCCGAGGAGGTGCTCGACCTCTACCGCAATGTCGCGGCGCTCGAACGCAAGCGAACGGCTGCCGTCCGCAAAGCACGAGGCAGGAAATGACGAGGAAACCCGCATCCCGTGCCGCCGCCAAAGGGCGGGCCCCGGTGGCAGCCCCCGCGAAGCCGGCTGCGGCCAAGCCTGTGTCCGCACCGCCCTCCCGCGGCGGCCGTCTCACGAAGGCGACCGCGGCGATGGTGGATGCGCACGCGCAGATCGCGTCGGTCAAACGCAAGCCGAAGCCCAGCACCCGGCGCGACAAGAAGGGGCTGGTGCTCTACGTCGAGCCGGCCGTCACCGTCGCGCTTCGCCGTCTCTCCCTCGACACGGGGGCCAGCGTGCAGGCGCTGGGCATGATGGCGCTGAACCTGCTTTTCAGGCAGCACGGCCAGCCGACGTTTGCCGTGGATGGGCAGGCGTCCGCGTCGGCCGGCAACAGCTAGGGTGGAGCCCATGAAGCTCACCACCGATATGAAGCTCACCGGCGTTATGCAGAAGATCAACAGGACGATCAATCAGCAGCCGCAAGCTGTCCCAGGTGCGCGCGGGTCTGTGTTCATCTCCTATTCGAGCGTGGACGAGGCAACGGTCGAGCAACTGTCCGCGCTGCTCCGCGGGGCTGGGATGGCGCCGTGGTGGGCCAAGCACCTGCAAGGCGGCGAGCGTTTCGGTAAGGCGATCATCGAGGCCATCGACGGCGCGATCGCGGCGGTCGTGCTGTGGTCGGCAGCGTCGGTGGAATCGGCCTGGGTTATCGCCGAGGCGACACGGGCTTTCGAGCAGGGCAAGCTTGTGCCGGTCCGTTTCGGCAATCTTCATCCGATGGACATCCCGCCGCCCTTCACCACGCTGCACACGCTGCCGCTCGAAGATCAGGCGGGGCTGGTGCGGGTGCTCGAGCGTCGCTTCGACGCGCGGTCGCACGGAGAGAGAGGCATCCACGCCGCAGCGGTCAACGGCTGCGCGGCGCCACAATTGTCGAGATAGCAGGACGGCTGCGGTGCAACTGCTTCAGCGGCTCAGAGCCGCCGTGAGCGCGCGCGGATTACCGCCGTTCTTGGAGATGTAGTCCTCGAACAGGGTCTTGAGGAACGGCGTCATCCAGAAGCCCAGCACCATGGCGTCGCGCACCTTGTAGCTGTTGCCGTACTTGAAGAGCAGCCAGCGCACGTCATACCCGGTGCCGTCGGTGAGGATCACGCGGCTGTCGACCATCAGGCCCGACGTGCCTCGCACGCTGCGGTTGGCCCATTCGACGCGCGCCACCTGATACTTTGGAGCCTCGGTGGCAGCGTAGCGGCCGATGAAGCGGGCCATGCCCTGGTAGTAGCCGGGCCGCTCGGCCTGGGCGAGCTTGGTGCGGTATTCGCCGAGCGAGTAGAGTCCGATCTGCGCCACATCCCCGTGCCGCTCGATTACGTTGGTCATGACGCCCGGAGAGCGGGTGCGCGCGGCGGCCATCAGGTCCTTGCCGACCTGGGCCATGTATACCACCGCCGGGTCTGCGCCCTGCGCCGCCGGCGCAGTGCTGCCGATCCAGGTGGCGACGATGGCCGGCAGAGCAAATGCGGCCAGCAGATAGAGCGCCCTGCGCGCCCAAGGAAAGTTCCGGGTCGATAGCCCGCCGACTGTGGTCATTGCGCTGGTAGTCCCTCGATTGCCCGTGACGCTGCAACCAACGTCGGTCCGCGTCCCGCAGCGCGGCCCCCTGTTCGCGACGCAGTTTTGAACTCGATTGGCCGGGCCGTCAAAGCCGTTGATTGCGAAACCAGGGACGTAGAGCATCGGCGCGCCAGGAGTGTGGCAAAAGGAAAACGGGCCGCTGATCGCGGCCCGTCTCCTTGCACCTGCTCCCGGAGGAGTTAGAGGTTCTCCTTGTACTCCGGAAGCTTGCCGACCTCGTCGGAGGTCATGCTGAGCTGCACGCGGTCGCCGGTCTTTGTGAACTTGCCGTCGGGAATGGCGACGAGCTTGGCGCCGATGCCGAGGAAGCCGCCGGTCTTGAGATGGATGGCGGTTGCCTTGCCGTCGGGATTGGTAGCGACGGACTGCACGTTGCCGAGCTTGGTGCCGTCAGCCGAGAAAACTGCGAGGCCGATCAGTGGGTTGGCCTGCGTCGGGGAAGCCGCGGACTTGTCGTTGGGCAGCGGCGCGGGTTTCTGGGCCGGCGGCATTGGGCTCGTCTCGGGGCGCGATGCCGGCGGGGGAGCGGTCGGGGAGGGCGTGGTCTGGGCCTGAGCGGCCAGCGGTGCGCCAGCCAGCACCGTCAGGGCGACGAGCAGGGCGGTCGGCTTGGTCTTGTGCATGGGTCAAGCTCCTCTCGAAGTTAAGTCTGCGTGTTCAACGAGGGAGCCGACATGGAGTTCCGCCGGATGGGCGATGGGAGCTGGATTGTGAAGATGTAGCCGGCCTAATACTGGAATTATCTAGGATACGATCTCGTGACCGTACGAGGAAGACTTGAGCGACACCGGCACAATATTGCCACAAATATGGACCGTTTCTGTCAATATTCGACTTATGCCCAGATGTCCGCGCAAGGATTCCCTCGGCCGCGGTCACCGGGCCATCATCGCTCTTGACACATAAAGATATCTTTATATGATTTGTCTTCTCAGATGGAGACGCGCGTGCAACTGGCCGTCCAGACATCGGTAGCTGCTTTGAAGGCGATCGCAGAGCCGACGCGGCTGCGGCTGCTCGTGCTGCTGTCGTCGGGCGAGCTCAACGTCAAGGACCTCACGGGCATCCTTGGCCAGAGCCAGCCGCGCATCAGCCGGCACCTCAAGCTGCTGGCGGAGGCGGGTCTGGTGGAGCGGGCGCCCGAGGGCAGCTGGGTGTACTTCCGGCTCGCCGAGGGTGCCGACGGCGGCGCGCTGGCCCGGCTCGTGCTGGCGGGCATCGATCGCTCCGATCCCGTGCTGGTACGTGATCGTCGTCGGGCCGATGCCTTGCGGCAGGAGCGGGAGAGGGCGGCGCAGGCCTACTTCGCCGCGCACGCCGGTCAGTGGGACAGCATCCGCGCCCTGCACGTGGCCGAGGCGGACGTCGAGTCGGCCGTGGCGGAGGCGCTGGGACCTGGACCTTTCAAGCTTTTTGCCGATCTGGGCACCGGCACGGGCCGCATGCTCGAGCTGTTCCGCGAGCGCTATCGGCGGGGTCTCGGCATCGACCTGAGCCCTGCCATGCTGGCCTATGCCCGCGCCAAGCTCGAAGGCGCGGGACTGCGGCACGCCCAGGTGCGGCAGGGCGACATCTACGATCTCCCGCTGGCGGACCAGTCGGCGGACGCGGCCGTCATGCACCAGGTGCTGCACTTCCTTAGCGACCCTCAGCGCGCCGTGCGCGAGGCCGCCCGCGTGCTGGTGCCGGGAGGACGCCTGCTCATCGTCGACTTCGCCCCGCACGAGCTCGAGTTCCTGCGCGATGAGTTCGCGCACGAGCGGCTCGGGTTTGCGGGCACGCTGGTGGAGCAGTGGCTGGCCGACAGCGGCCTAGAGGTGATGGGCCGGCGCGACCTGGCGCCGGGCGTTGAGAACGGCACGGCAAAGCTCACCGTGTCGGTGTGGGTAGCGGAGCGTCCGCACGCCGCGCCCCGCGCAGAAAAGGTAGAAGCGAGCCAGCTCGAACGGATTGCTTGAGATGGATGGCACCAAAGAGCGACGCAGCCGCCTCCTCGGCGACGGCGACATCAACGTCTCCTTCGAGTTCTTCCCGCCCAAGACGGAGAAGATGGAGGAGGC
>JBGGME010000344.1:0-3747 GCA_041288195.1 Hyphomicrobiaceae bacterium | reverse complement strand
CTGCACGTGGTGCTAACGGCGGTGCCGCGCTACCAATGCGAGGCTATGCGTCATGGTCCAATAACGGCCCTTACCGCCGAGGAGGCCGCCGCCTGTGTAGCCTCGATCGAAGGGCAGGTTCATCGGCCGTGGGAACTGTGGACCCGTGAAGCCGCCGAGCGCCGCCGTGTTCCCGGTCAGGCGCTAGGCTGAGCAGCAGCACTTCGCAGGCCGCCACCTGTGATCTAGCCCCTCGGCGTTGCGAGGCCTCATGAGTGATAATCTTCCAACCGCCACACGCGTCCCGGACCCCGGGATCCGCGCCCTCTATCGCCTGGAGAGCCGCTGGCAAGCCTGGCTCGACGTCGAGGCGGCTCTGGCCAATGCGCAGGCGGAGCTCGCGATCGTTCCTGCCGAGGCAGCCGAGGCCATCACGCGCACGGCTCGCCTCGAGCTGCTCGATCGCATACGCATCGACGAAGGTCTTGCCCGCACCGGCCACACCCTTGTGCCGCTTGTCTGGGAGCTCGCTCGCGTGGTCGGCGAGCCGCACGGCGGCTGGGTGCATTGGGGCGCAACCACGCAGAACATCACGCAGACCGGTGATTTGCTGGTGCTGCGCCAGGCGCACCGGATTTTCTTTCGGCTGATCGGCGAGATGCTCGCTACGATGGCCGATCTTGCCGAGCGCAGCGCCGACATGCCAATGGCCGGCCGCACGCACGGCCAGCACGCCGTGCCCGCGACCTTCGGTTACAAGGTAGCAGTCTGGATCGACGAGCTTTTGCGCCACGTCGAGCGGCTGCAACAGGCAGCGCCGCGTCTGTTCGTGGCGATGCTCGGCGGCGGCGCCGGTACGTTCGCCTCGTTGGGCAAAAGCGGGCCGCTGGTGCAGGCGGGCGTTGCCAGGCACTTGGGCATGGGCTCGATGACCGTGCCATCTCGCGCGCTCGGGGATCATTTGGCCGAGAGCATGTGCATCCTCGGCATGCTGGCGGCGACCTGCGGCAAGATCGGGCGCGAAATCTACACGCTGATGAAGACCGAGTTCGGCGAGGTGGAAGAGCCCGTACCGCCTGGCACGGTCGGCAGCTCAACGATGCCGCAGAAACGCAACCCGAAGCTGTGCCAGGACATCATCGCGCTCACCGCCGAGGTGCGTGCTCAGGTGCCTTTGGCCCTCGAAGCCATGCAGACCGAACACGAGGCGGATCGCACCACGAGCCTGATGATGGACGCCGCCGAGGCGCGAGCGTGCATTGCCACGGGGGATGCCTTGAGCCGGCTCAGCGATGTCGTGCGCGGGCTGCGACTCGACCCGGAGCGCATGCGGCACAATCTGCAATTGGGCGGCGGATTGATCATGGCCGAGGCCGTCATGCTGGAGTTGGGCGCAATCCTCGGCCGGCAGCACGCCCATGACGTGGTGTACCACGCCGCGCAGGCAGCATTCGTCGAGGGCCGAGCATTTTCCGCCGTGCTCTCTACGGACCCGAGAGTGACCGCGCATCTTGGAGCCGATGCGATCGATCGGCTTCTCGATCCCGTCGCCTACACCGGCCTTTGCGCGGAGATGGCCAAGCAAGCGGCGGCCCGCGCGCGCAGCATGGCCCCAGCTCTTCTCGGGACTGGATAGCGGCAGTGCCAAGGAACGTGCGAGGCCATCTAAGCCTTGATTGCAATTGGCATGTACTTGCTGTTGCATGATGATCGACACAGCACATGGAGGACCACACAATGCCGTCCTTGCTGAGCCCCGAGGAAGTCGCCCGCTATCATGATGACGGCCTTATTTTCATGCGGGGGCTGTTCGACGCCGAAGAGACGGACCTCTTGCGCCGCGCCATGGAGGAGGATCCCGCCATCCGCGACCACTCGCTGCTGCGCGCCGATCGGAAGGGCGGTGCGACGCGAATATCGCTCTGGAACCGCGCCGGCGACAGCGTCTATGGGCTCGCAGCACGCACGCCGCGGGTGGTGGATACGGCCGAGGCGCTGATCGGCGAGCCGGTCTATCATTTCCAATCGAAGCTGACGGCCAAGGACCCACGTGTGGGCGGCGCCTGGGAGTGGCATCAGGACTACGGCTACTGGTACTACAACGGCTGCCTCGAACCGAAGATGCTGAGCTTCATGATCGCGCTCGATCATACCGACGCCGAGAATGGCTGCCTGAAGCTTCTGAAGGGCTCGCACAAGCTGGGGCGCCTCGACCACGTCCAGATTACGCCGGGCCAGAACACCACGGACCCCGAGCGTATGCCTCACATTCTCAAGAAGTATCCGTTGGTGGATTGCGTTTTGGCGCCGGGCGACGCGGTAATCTTCCATGGCAACACCCTGCATCGCTCCGATCAGAACCGATCCGATCGCCGCAGGTGGACGCTCCTGTGCTGTTACAATGCGGTGAGCAACGATACCTTCAAGCGGGACGACGACCGCTACTATGTGCCGCTCGAGAAGGTCGGCGACGACGCCATCAAGAAGGCGGGTCTTCGGTTTGCGTCCGTCACCCAGGAGCACTTCACATCGAAACCGTTCGTGCCGAAGGTGAAAGCGGCATCCTGAGGCCAAATCATGCGGGGCCCGCGTCTCCACGGAAAGGTCGCCGTCATCACGGGATCCGGCACGGGCATCGGCCGCGCCACGGCAGAACGCTTCGCCGAGGAGGGCGCAAAGGTCGTCATCGCCGAGATCAACGCGAGCTCGGTGAGGCCGGCGCCGCATCTGCGCGCGCGCTCGCCGGCAACTCAGGCGGCGATGCCCATTTCATCCAATGCGACGTCACCGACAAGTCGCAGGTGATCAGCGCGATAGCCGAGACCGTACAGCGTTTCGGGCGTCTCGACATCCTTCACAACAATGCCGGTGGCTCCACTGCCGCCGATGGCCCCGTCACCGAAGCCCCCGAGGAGGAGTTCTGGCGGGTCATCAAGCTCGACCTTTACGGCACGTTCCTGTGCTCCAAAATCGCAATCCCCGAGATCATCAAGTCGGGCGGCAGTTCGGTGATCAACATGACGTCCAACCTGGCGCTGATGGCGGTCCAGGGACGTGATTGCTACACGGCCGCGAAGGGCGGGGTTGCTTCGCTCACCCGTTCGATGGCGCTCGAATATGCACCGATGAAGGTGCGTGTGAATGCAATTGCACCCTCGGCGACGCTGACGGAGCGCGTGAAGAAGCTGATCACCCAAAATCCGGCCCTGGAGAAACTGGCCGCGAGCCACCTCCTGGGCTTGGGTCAGCCTATCCATATTGCCGACATGGCCGTCTATCTTGCCTCCGACGAGGCCGCCATAACGACGGGGCAAATCCTCTCCGTCGACAGCGGCGTCACGATCTACTGAGCAATCTGGTGTGTCTCGATCAGGCCTGCTTTTCGAAGGGCCGCGGGTCCAGAAACCGGTTGAGCACGTTGGCCAGGAGTCGCGAGATGTTGTTGTCATAGCCATTGCTCGGCAGCGACCCGCAGAAGGTTATTGATCCCGTTGAGAACACGGCGCCCTTGCCGCCTGCCGTCTCGAAGAAGGTCATGTCGGCGCGGATGAGCTCGGCGGGTGGCCGACCGGTCGTCGTTGCCGTGTGTGTCAGGTATTCCTCCGGCACAAGTGCCCAGGGCGTCTCTGGCGGGTGGTTTTCGCTCGCGGCGACGACGACCGCGTGTGGCGGAGTGCCGAGCCGCTTGTCCGTGCGATCGAGTTCGAAGCCAGCCGCCCCATGCGCTGAGAGGCCGAAATCGCCGATCTTGTCGTCATCGATGCCGGC
>JBGGME010000343.1:0-9444 GCA_041288195.1 Hyphomicrobiaceae bacterium | reverse complement strand
ACGAACAGCACGCGGCCGCCGCCTGCCACGATGTCGCTGACCTTGACGAGGGCCTGGTGCAGCAGGGGCACCGACTGCGCCAGGTCGATGATGTGGATGTTGTTGCGGGCGCCGAAGATGAAGTTGGCCATCTTCGGATTCCAGCGATGGCTCTGGTGGCCGAAGTGACAGCCGGCCTCGAGCAGCTGACGCATATTGAAGGCGGGAAGCGCCATGGGTCTTTTCCTTTTCCGGTTGAGCCGCCACGGGACCTCGAAAGAAGGCCAGTTGCCTGGCCCACCGGAGCATCGAGCGGGGCTTTCGGCCCGCCTAACGCAAGGTCCCGCGTGTGGGATGGCCGCTGTGTAATGGCTGCGGCCGCAATTTACAAGGGGTTTGGCGGTGGGACCGGCGCAGCTGACGCTACCGCAAAACCTCGAGAGCCCGGTTCAGATCCCGACCATAGCGGTAGATCGCAAAATCTCGGTCGAAGCTCGCCGCTCGGGTGAGCCCCAGCCGCTCCATGACCGCGAAGCTCGTGCAGTCGACGAGCGAAAAGGTTTGATCAGTGAATTGTTTGCTGATCGCCCAGGCGGCTTCCATGTCGGCTGTCGTCACCATCTCCAGACGTACCGCACCCCTCCGCATGCGATCCCAGAAAAGATCAGCGCCCTGCCGGTGGTATCGGCTGTTGAGCAACAGCCAAGTCTCAACCACGACATGATCGGTGGTGACGAAAGCGTCCACTGAGCGGGAGATCGCCTTGGCACGTTCGTTGAAGTCGTCGCGCGCCACGAGTGTCGCAAACCAAAAAGATGAATCGGCAAAAACGCTCATCTGCGCCGACGTCGCTGACCTGTCTTGCGCAGATGGTCCTTCCACACTGCTTCGGCAAGAAATTTGTCCTTGTCGCGGGCAATGTTGGTCCGCGGTCCTTCGTCGATGAGGTCGAAGAAAATGGAAATGTCGGCCTTCGGCTTCGGCTCGCCAAGGTCGCTCGCAATCACGCGTCGGACATACTCGGCAAGCGACAGGCCGAGCTCAGCTGCCTTGGCTTGCGCGCGGCGCTGCATCTCCGGGTCCATCGTGATCTGCGTGCGGTGCTGGCCCATGATGGCGCCATCATGCCATCACCATCGCGATGGCGTCAATCGAAGTCGCGGGTGATGTCGAACGTGCGCACGGTCTCGAGCGGCTCCGGCGGCTTCAGCCACTTGTCCTCGTGGCGCAGCGTGCGGCGCGTATCGTTGAGGCCGGCCTGCCAGTGGTCGATCATGGAGACGCGCGAGAACTCGTAGTCCTTGGCCTGCGTCTCGTAGTGCTTGTCGCGGTAGATCAGGTGCACGATGCTGGCGTAGGCAACGTGCAGGCAGGCCTCCCTGATGAACACCACGTCGGGATCGTCCTTGAGCTTGGGCGGCAGCTTGTGGTGGATGCGTTCCAGCGCCTGGCGCAGCGCCAGCACCTCGCGGGCGGCACTGGTGTTCTTGCGGGTGCGCGAGGAATAGAGGATGTCCTTGTGGCGCTCGTAGACGTCGAGCAGGCTGCGCGGCATCACCCCGCTCGCGCTGAACAGGTCGACCTGGAACACCAGCATGCTGTCGTCGCCGTGCTCGTCGAGCAGGTGCTCGAGCGGCGTGTTGGAGAGCACGCCCCCGTCCCAGTAGTGCTCGCCGTCGATGTCGATGGGCGGAAAGCCCGGCGGCAGGGCTGCGCTCGCCATGATGTGCTCCGGCCCGATGCGGCGCTCCTCGCTGGCGAAATAGACCGAGTTGCCCTTGCGGATGTTGGCGGCGCCGATGCTGAAGCGTACCTGCTTGGAGTTGAGCAGGTCGAAATCGATCAGCCGCTCGAGCGTGCCGCGCAGCGGTGCAGTATCGTAGATGCTGAGCGCCCCGTCCGTGCCCCAGGGCTGCATCCACGCTGGCGGCATGCGCGGCGCATAGAAGCCCTCGACGCCGGAGGTGATGCTGGCGAGCGCGCTCCATTCGTTGAAGATGCCGCGCGCGAAATCGCCCTCGATCAACGGCTTGCCGGCTATGCCGTCCGTGATCAGCTCCCAGAACTCCCGCAGCCGCTCGACCCGGTGCTCGGGAGGATTGCCGGCGATGATGGCGCCGTTGATGGCGCCAATCGAGATGCCGGTGACCCGGTAGGGGTCGTATCCGTGCTCCGCCAGGGCCTCGTAGACGCCGGCCTGGTAGGCCCCGAGCGCCCCTCCGCCCTGCAGCACCAGCGCCACCTTGGCGCAGTGATCGGGAAGGGGCTTGCCCCGGGCGGAGGCTGCGGGGGACTCGTTGCCGTTGCCTTGCGCGGACGCCTTCGCATCGGCTGCGGCCTTGCGCTTGCGCCCCTTGCCTGCTCGCTCTGCCATCTGTGATACCCGCAAAATTGCGTCCGCCCACACTAGCGGGATCGGCTCGACGACGCGAATAGGCAACCGGAGAGGTTAATCCCGCGTAGCGAGCACGGTCTCGGGCGGCAACTTGGCCCAGGCGTATCCCGCCCGGCCGAGGCTGACCCCCACCTCATAGAGCGCCTGCATATACGCACGGTCGAAAGGCTTGGGGTGAGGAGCCTCGAACTCGGCCGGGATCGCCGCCAGATTGTAGTCGATGCCGTCCGCCTTCGCGCGCACGTACATGCGCGTGAGGTCGCCGAGCCCGCGGTTCTTGGCCAGCGTCTCCAGCGAGCGCTGGGCGATGACGAAGGTCGAGTCCTTGGTCACCTTGTACTCGGGCGCGATCTTGCCGTTGCGGATCACCCACAGCCGGCGCGCGACCTTGCGGCCGATCGCCTTGTCGAGATCGCGGTAGCTGAAGTCGGCGACGGTGAAGAACACCTCGCGCGTGGTGCCGCCGTCGACGTGCATCTCCTCGTACCGGTGGCCGCCCGCCTTCACGTTGATGTGGACCGGCGGGAAGATGCCCGGGAACGAGGCCGACGCCAGCAGCACGCGGCGGAACAGCTCGGGCGCGCCTGGATCGCGGCTCTGGGCGATCCGGCCCATGTCCCAATAGACGGGTCGCTGGGCATCCAGATTGGTGGTGCCGATCAGCAGGAAGCGGCCCTTGGACCGCTCCTCGGCCACCCGGCGCAGGAAGCGATCATCGACGTAACGCTCGATCAGCTGGGCCAGCGGCGCGCTGTCGGCGAGCGAGCTGCCGCCGAACAGGCCGCTCAGCACGTTGGCCTGGTAGATCTGGTCGGCGCCGTAGGTGGTGAAGAGACCGGCGAGTTGCTTGTCGTAGTCGCGGCCCAGAAACGCGAATGGCGCGATCAGCGCGCCGGCGCTGATGCCCGTCACGAGATCGAACTCGGGGCGGTCGCCGTGCGCGGTCCACCCCACCAGCAGTCCGGCCCCGAAGGCGCCGTCGTCGGCCCCGCCCGACAGCGCAAGCAGGTTGGACTCGAGCTTTTCCCCGCGCTTGGCGCGCGCCTGGTACTTGGCTCTCAGCACGGGAAGGTCGGGCTTCAGCAGTGTCGGCGAGAACGGCGCGTCGCCCCACAGGCGGATCTCGCCCATGCCCGGCACGGACGCCTCGGAGGCCAGTGCCGCCGGGACCGCCAGGCGCTCGACCGGCGTGGCGCAGCCCGCGAGCCCGACCGCCAGGGACACAATGACAGCGAGGAGTGTCGCCCAGCCCCCACCGACGCGAGACATGGCTCACCTTGCGCGACCGACGAGCCCCCCGGCCCCGTCCCGCGCAGATATGCCAGGAGATCGGGGCGGTGACCAGAGGCTGCGTGGCGGCGGGAGCCGCAGACGAGCCGATTGCGAGCGCCGACGGCGCTGGCGTAGTGTGGGCCGCCAGCCCTGATGCTGGCGCATTTTCAGCCTAGCTGCGCGCCAGGCGCGGCACGGCCAAGTTGGGGGAGTTCAGTGGCAGCTCAAGGTCAACCGGGCGTACTCATTGTCAGAGAGGACCTGATCATCAAGGGCGAGATCCGAAACGCTCGCCAGATCGAGGTCTACGGCTACGTGGAAGGCGACGTGTCGGGACAGTCGCTCCTGGTGCACCAGGGCGGGCAGTGCTACGGCACCATCAAGACCGAGCAGGCCGACGTGTCCGGAACCCTCCAGGGCGACGTGGTGGTCAAGCACCTCATCAGCATCCGCAGCTCCGGCTCCGTCACCGGCAACGTCCAGTACGGCCAGCTGGCGATGGAGACGGGCGCCAACCTCAGTGCCGAAGTGCGCAACGTGCCGCCGACGGTTGCGGGCGACCTCGACCTGACCGTCGGCAAGGGGCGGACGGTGACCGTGACGCCCGAGGACCTCAACGCCGTCGATCCCGACGACGACGCCAGGCACCTCACCTTCCGGGTGTCGCGCGCCACCAACGGCTTCATCACGCTCTCCGGCGGCCAGTCGCGGCCGGTCGACCGCTTCACGCAGGCCGATCTGCAAAGCGGGCGCGTGCTCTTCATGCACGACGGCACCGATACGCGGATGGCGAGCTTCGACGTGATCGTGGCCGACCATGCGGGCGCCACGTCCGGCGCGGCCAAGACGGTGAAGGTGCACATCAAGGGCGCATGATGGGGCCGCCCCGGAGGCCGCCCCCCTGAGGCAGCCGTGAGCGGCTGCCGCGCCGCTACTCCTGCGACTGCACTCGCGCAAGATGGGCCGGCCGCACCGCGGGCACCGGCACCGGCGGCACGATCACGCGGGTGGGATCGCAGATGCTGGCGCGATCCGACTTGATGAGCGTGGCCGCCATCTCCTTCATGTTGCCCGCGCCCTCGGGCACGACCTTGACCGACTGCTCGCAGGCATTGGCGACCACGGTCATGCGGGCCTGGAAGAAGGTGCCGAGCAGGCGGATGTCGAAGCCCTTGGGCGTGAGCGTGCCGCGCACGGTGCCGTTGAGCGAATAGGTGTTCTCGACCCAAATGCCGGTGACCCGCTCGCCCGCGATATCGAGCCTCGTCACGGCATCGAAACTCGTGTCCTCGCCCTGACAGCGCAGGTGCTGGCGCACGCGCGAAGCGTCCTCGCCCACGGCATAGGTGATGATGCAGCGAAATTTTTCGTTGGGGCCGGAGGTCGGCACCATCGTGCCCCCACCTGCCCAGCGGCCCGCGAGCTTGCCGACCGCGCCGGGGCCGTTTGCGCCGGCTCCGGCGAGCTCCAGCCCGGCTGCGAGCGTCCCCATTGCCGCAAGCACCACGCAGCCTGCGCGAATGGACGCACGAACCATCCCGAACTCCCTCACAGCCGCTTCTTCCCGAAGTGCCCGCTCCCGGGGGGATGGAACGCCGGATTTGTGTAGAAACTATGAATAAATCCTGACCGCGGCGGCCATAATGTGTTGCCGTTCCAACGCAATTGGCCGCGGCGCTAGCGGAATGCGGCAACCCTTGCCGCCTGCTCGGCGATCACGCGCGCGTTGTTCTGGTAGTCGGCCGTCCCGGCGGCCTCGCCCCTGATGATGACGTCGGGGCTCGACCACACGGGCACCCGCTGGCAGCCGTTGCAGCTCTCCCGGTAGCTCATGATGTCGCGCCACTTGGTGCCGTTGACGTAGCCGTGCCCGTAGGCGAAGGGGGTCAAGGTCTTGTCCATGCTGATCTCGTGGCGGGCGCCGATCAGGTGCCCGATCTCGTGCGCCACCGAGTAGGTCAGTGCTGCGCAGTCCTGGTGGACCACGGCGAACGCCTCGTCGGCGTCCGCGTGCACCCGGGTTGCCAGCCCGCACCCCTTGGCGTCGTCGACGATCAGCAGGGCGACATCGGCGCGATATTTGTCCCTGAGCGCGTGGATCTCCTCCATGTATCCATCGTCCGCGTCGGCGAACCGCCACAGGTGGTCGAAGTGGGCGCCCTCCTCCACGTAGTCGGTCTGGTAGGCGTGTACGAGCCGCAGCTTGACGTGGCCGAGCTTGCTCGCACGGAACGACTCGTTGCTCTCCTCGATGGCGAGCTCGACGAGCTCCCGCGTCACGTCGGTGTAGTTGCCCGCGACCTTCTTCGTGTAGGCGACGATCACATCGATGACGACGTCCTGTGGGGTCGGCGGTTGCGGACCGCGCTTCTCCGCCTCCTTGTCCAGGCTGCCCGGCACCTTCGCCGTGGCCACGTGCATGCCCCTCACGATCGAGCGCAGGATGCTCGCATCGCCCTGCTGCACGAGGGGATCGTCGCGCAAGCTCGGATCGTTGCCGCGCAGGTCGGCGGGCATGGGCGCATGCGGGGGCGGCATCTTGTCCTCGCGCATCTCGACGATTCCGTGCAGGACGCCGTGCATGCAGCGGATCGAGTAGATGCGGCCTTCGTGGTGGATCGCGCCCACCATCTGCGCTCCCGGCCACCACATCAGCGTGGCCGGCGCGCCCGTGCCGTCCACCCGGCCCTTCCACGAGAGCATGTCGGCCATCACGGTGACGTGCGTGCGCGAGATCGTGACGGTCGTGTCCTTGCCGAGGCTGACCCTGATCGACGCCGGCGCGCCGGCTTCCCTCGTCAGCGCGTATTCGACCACGGCCGCGCGCGGCGGCAGGAACGTGGCGATGGCGGTTGCGGACGGCGAGGCCATCGCCCGCTGCACCATCGCCCTCTGCTCGGCGGTCATGGCCGTGCCGGCCGGGGCCGGCGCGAAGATGTGGTTCCAGTTGGCGGCAAGGGTGGTGACCTCGACACCCTGCGCGGCGGCAGCCTTGGTTGCTGCCTCGGCGCTGGCCTTCGGCACCGACCACGCCTCGGCCTTGGTCAGCCTCAGGGGCTGGACGACGACCTCGCCCGCGCGCTTCCTGATCGCCTGGTACTGAGGAGAGCCCGGTGGCGGCAGCTTCGTCATGACGAGCGCGACGCGCTCATCGCTGGCCCGTGATGCGCCTGCACCGAGCCCGAGCCACAACACGCAGCCCCAGAGGGCTATTGCCCCGACGATTGCTGCGGTTGGACCTCTCCAAGACATGTGCGAGCGCTCCTCGCCAACCCACTGGGGATCATAGCCCGGGTCGACACCACGAGATAGCGTGGGCTCGCGGGAATGGTAAGCCCACGCTGATCTGCTCGGATACCCGCCAGGAGCGCTACTTGGAGATGCGCTCGATCCTCGCGAACAGCTCCCTGGCGTCCGCCTCGTCGCCGGCCTGGCAGGCATCATAGGCGCGCAAGGCCATGCGGTTGACGCCGGACAGCTGCTCGGGCGAGATCTTTGCGAATCTCTCCCGGTCGATCCGCTCCCAGACGTCCTTGTACGCCTTGCCGCAATCCAGCTTGCCTTGCGCAGCAGCCACCCCGGCCATCGTGCCGAGCGCCGCAAGCCCGATCAGTAGGGATCTCATCATTGCCGTATGCTCCTCTTGTCCTGCTCGACCCTCGAAGACAGCCCGAGAGCTGGCTGCGTCGTCGCCGAGCCGCTGAAAGGGAGCCTACGTCGTAAAGCGCCGGAGCCCCCGCAAATTGCCGGCCTATGGTCGAGAGGGAGTAAATCCCCGTCCCGCGCGGGCGGCCGAACCCCAGGACGTGAACTCACAAACGGTCGGCCGACCCGCCCGCCAGACGCGTCAGGCAATGGGTGCAAAATCGAACTCGCCGTTACCTTGTAGGACAATGAAGTTGGCGGACGTCTCGCCGATACTGGTTACGCGATGCGGTCGTTTCGGCGCGATGGCAAATACCTGTCCAGGAGTCAGGCGCACCTCTTCAATCGGGTCGCGCAGCTCGATGCGGACGGCCCCGGACACGACATAGAGCGTATCCTGCGCATGATTGTGGTAGTGCCACGGCACCTCCTGCGTGGGGCTGATCTGCATCTCAGTGATGCGGAAACCTGGCCGCTTTACGTGATGCACGCGGAGTTCCGCTTCATACACCTTCGACGTGTCTGCCACGGCTTTCATGGACTCCTCCTGTCTCGCTGACGGCAGTTCCAGCGCCGTCAGTCGACGCAACGAGTACCAGCAGGACAGGGAGAGTTCCGAGAGACGGCGGTACTACGCCTCATCGTGACATCCGGGCTGAAGAGCCACCGGAGGGCCGGCGCATGGGGCAGATGTCACGACTTTTCGCGCCTGCTGGAATGTAGGGCATGCGAGCCATGACCGCTCTCAGCAGGAACGCTCGCTGCCGAAGCCTGCGTCTCGCGCTAAGACAATTGCCTTTGCGCGGCTACTGACGCCGAGCTTGCTGAACACAGCGGATACATGATTGCGCGCGGTTCTCTCGCTGATACCAAGCCGCGAGCCGATTGTAGCGTTGTCCAGCCCTTGCGCGATCAGATCCAGCACCTGCGTCTCGCGCGGCGTGAGATCCTCGACGAACGCTGCTCTCGCATCCCTTGGCACCGACGCAGTGGCAGGCAGAAAGTCATCCAGCTCGGCGACCAATTGCTGCCAAGCCGGCTCACCCTCGACCAAGATATGATTCCGGCTCTCGAGCGGCACGAATCGGGCTCCAGGAATGATCGCGGCAAGGGATCGACCTTCCTCGAAGGGAATTCTCGCATCCTCTCGCGCATGCAATACCAGTGTCGGACATCTGACCTGCGGACCGAGCAAGCGATTGTCCACCTCGGTCCAATGGGCTCTCAGCAGCTTGGCAGCGTTCGCGGGCGTAGTTGTTTGCCGCATCAGATCGTTGAACGCGCGAGCTTGCTCGGACGTCGCATCAGGCATCAGCTGCGACGTGTGAAGCTGTCGGAACGCCGAGTTCTCATTGCCCCAACCAAGCTCGATCAGCTTGAGTTGGGCTTCGGCCTCTTCGACTTGGTCAGGGCCTGGATCACGTACCAGCCGTCCGCGTGTCGCGCACGCATGCAGGACGAGATGGGTCACTCGCCCCGGGTGGCGGACAGCATAGTCGATCGCGACGGCGCCTCCCGTCCAGAGGCCCAGCAGAGCGAACCGGTCACACTTTGCCGCTTCGATGACGGCCTCCAGATCCTCGATCTGCCGCTGCAGCGAGAAATCCACGCAATCGCGATCTGACAAGCCGGTGCCGCGTGCATCGTAGCGGATGAGCCGATGTCCTCGCGACAGCATGGACAGCCATCCGCGACGGACGGGGTTATCCCAATCAAGTCTCAGATGGCTGATCCAATGCGCTGCCGCGATCAGGGCCGGCCCTGTGCCGCATGTCGCAAAGCCGAGTCGGATGCCATCGCGGCTCGTGCAGAAGCGGATTTTTTGGCTGCCGTCCTGGGGCATGGCTAGTTTGGTTTGGACGTACGGGCGCTCGCTTTCAGCCCTACACCAGTATCGCGGGGACGTTCATGAGTACACAGCTTAGAGCCAGCCTTTGCGCTTGAAGAAGACGTAGGGAAGCACGGCGGAGAACACCATCAGACCGAGCGCGAACGGATAGCCCCACAGCCATTCGAGCTCCGGGATGTGCTTGAAGTTCATGCCGTAGATGGTGCCGACCAGCGTGGGCGGCATCAGGGCCACGGCCAGCACCGAGAAGATCTTGATGATGGTGTTCTGCTCGTTGTTGATCATGCCGAGCGTGGCATCGAGC
>JBGGME010000342.1:0-12734 GCA_041288195.1 Hyphomicrobiaceae bacterium | reverse complement strand
CGCCTCGCGGTGCCGCACCTGGAGCAGTCCAAGAACGCCAGCATCATGAACCTCTCCTCGCAGGCCGGAAAGCACGGCTTCCCCCTGCGCTCGGCCTACGCGGCGGCGAAGTGGGGCGTGATCGGCTTCACCAAGTCAATCGCCATCGAGCTCGGCCCCCGCGGCATCCGCGTCAACGCGCTGCTGCCGGGCCTCGTCGCCGGCGACCGCATCCGCCGCGTCATCGAGGCCAAGGCGCAGCAGGCCGGCGTCGCCTTCAAGGAGCAGGAGGCCGCCATGTTCCGCAACGTCTCCATCAAGGAGTACGTGACGCCGCAGCAGCTCGCCGACATGGTCGTCTACACCGCCTCCCCGCGCGCCAAGACCATCTCCGGCCAGGCCATCTCGGTGTGCGGCGATACCAATATGCTGAGCTAGGAGCAGGAGACCCCCATGCCGTTCAAGATCAATCACATCCACATCAAGTCGCCCGATCCGCGCACGGCCGCGGAGTGGTACGAGAAGGCCTTCGGCTTCAAGATCGTCAGCGACGAGACGCGCGTGTTCGGCGACCGCTTCATCCGCTGCCAGGCCGACGGCGGCATGCTGCTCTCCATCTCCAACGCGCGCAGCGGCGAGACGCTGGCGCCGGCCGGCAGCGACGGGGCCCGCTGGGGTCTGGAGCACTTCGCCATCGAGTGCGACGACATCGAGGCCGACATCGCACGCCTCACAAAGCTGGGCGCCCGTCACCAGGAGGGGCCGCTGAAGGCGCCCAACGGCACACTGTTCGCCTTCATGGCCGCGCCGGGCGACGTGCGCTTCGAGCTGCTGCAGCTGCCGAAGAAGCCGGCCGGCTAGTGGCGCTAGGGTAGTCCCGGTGCTTGCCTGCACCGGCGAGGGCCGGTGTCACCGGGATCCAGCCTGCGGGTTGCTCAGGCGTTTGCGGATGCTTGGATCCCGGGCACGAGGCCCGGGATGACCACTGGAAGGAGACTGCCATGGCTCGCCATCTCAAACGCGGCATGGATGCCGGCGCCATCAAGGCGGCCGACGCGCAGGTGCGCCAGACCGTGGAGGCGATCCTCGCCGAGGTCGAGGCCAAGGGCGATGCCGCCGTGCGCGCGCTGTCGGAGAAGTTCGACAAATGGTCGCCGACCTCCTTCAAGCTCAGCGACGGCGAGGTCGAGCGGGCCATCGGCCAGGTCGCCAAGCGCGACCTCGACGACATCAGGTTCGCGCAGGCGCAGGTCAGGAACTTCGCGCAGAAGCAGAAGGAGACCATGCTCGACCTCGAGGTCGAGACGCTGCCCGGCGTCATCCTCGGCCACAGGCACATCCCCGTCGGCTCGATCGGCTGCTACGTCCCCGGCGGGCGCTATCCCATGGTCGCCTCCGCGCACATGTCGATCGTTACCGCCAAGGTCGCGGGCGTGCCGCGCATCATCGCCTGCGCGCCCCCGTTCAAGGGCGGGCCGCATCCGGCAATCGTCGCGGCCATGCACTTTGGCGGTGCGGACGAGATCTACGTGCTGGGTGGGGTGCAGGCCGTGGCCGCCATGGCGCTCGGCACCGGCTCGATCGGGGCGGTCGACATGATCGTGGGGCCCGGCAACGCCTACGTGGCGGAGGCCAAGCGCCAACTCTACGGCCGCGTCGGCATCGACCTGCTGGCCGGCCCCACCGAGACGCTCATCATCGCCGACGACAGCGTCGACGCCGAGATCTGCGCAACCGACCTGCTGGGCCAGGCCGAGCATGGGCCGACATCGCCGGCCGTCCTCGTCACCGACTCCGAGAAGCTCGCCCGCGCCACCATGGCCGAGGTCGAGCGGCTGCTCAAAATCCTCCCCACCGCCGATGCCGCCGGCAAGGCCTGGGCCGACATGGGCGAGGTCATCGTCTGCGACAGCACCGAGGAGATGGTCGCCGAGGCCGACCGCATCGCCTCCGAGCACGTGCAGGTGATGACGCGCGACCCCGACTATTTCCTCGCCCGCATGACGAACTACGGCTCGCTGTTCCTCGGGCCCCGCACCAACGTCGCCTACGGCGACAAGGTGATCGGCACCAACCACACGCTCCCCACCAAGAAGGCGGCGCGCTACACCGGCGGCCTGTGGGTGGGCAAGTTCCTCAAGACCTGCACGTATCAGAAGGTGATGACCGACAAGGCCTCCGCCCAGATCGGCGAGGTGTGCTCGCGGCTGTGCATCCTGGAGGGCTTCTCGGGCCACGCCGAGCAGGCCAATGTGCGCGTGCGCCGCTATGGCGGCCGCAACGTCCCCTACGCGGCCGCGGCGGAGTAGGGCGCAATAGCCGGAGGCTTATTGCGCCGTCTCGACGCAAGACCGGCGCAATGCGCTACCGCTTATTGCGCCCTACGGGGCTTATCCCCGTCCCCCTCGGGGCATGCTATGACGGTCGCACCCCGGAGATGTGGTGGCCGTTCCGGAACTGCCGCCACAGCCTGGAGCCGGGGGCCGAGGTCCGATCGTTCCTACGGGCGTGGCCGCCAGACCAGCGGATCGCCATGCATGGGGCCCGGACATCAGGCAGAGCAGGTGCACTCGGCGCCTCTCAGCAATTCCTGGTCGACAAGGCGCCGTGCGCCCTGCTCCTCCAACCCTGTCCCCCCCCGGGGCGGAAATCGCCGCGGGGATATTGGCGCTGGCGTAGCAAGACCGGCGCAATGCGGCTGACGCCTTATTGCGCCCTACGCCCTGCGCGCATCAGTGCGGCGACGGGCGTGTGGCGGCCGGTGCCGCGGCGTGGCATCTATGTGCACCGTCGGCAACCACAAGGCGGGGCCAGTGTGATGATCGAGAAGTCCGCACCATCGCGCTGGGCTGGGTTCGTGAGCGGACTTCTCGATCTGAATCACACTGGAATCGTTGATTCGCTAGTGTCCTTCAGATCGCGAAATTCGTTCCGAGCCCGCCGCACACTGAGACGAATTTCGCGATCAGGACACTAGCCGTGGACACCTTCGATTACATCATCATCGGCGCGGGCTCGGCGGGGAGCGTGCTGGCAAACCGGCTCACCGAGGACGGCACCGCGACCGTGCTCGTGCTGGAGGCCGGGCCCAGCGACTGGCACCCCTACATCCACCTGCCCGCCGGCTTCATCAAGACCTATCACAGCCCGCGCGTGAACTGGCTCTACACCATGGAGGCCAGCGAGTGGACTGGCGGACGGCGCATCCTGGCGCCCCGCGGCAAGACGCTCGGCGGGTCGAGCTCCATCAACGGCCACATCTACAACCGCGGCCAACGCATGGACTACGACACCTGGGCGCAGATGGGGAACCGCGGCTGGGGCTATGCCGACGTCCTCCCCTATTTCCGGCGCATGGAGCGGCGCCTCGGCGACGGCGACCCGACCTACCGCGGTCGCGACGGCAGCCTGACCGTCTCCGACCTCGACTGGCGCCATCCCCTGTGCGAGGCCTTCCTCGAGGGCGCGGTCCAGCTCGGCATCCCGCGCAACCCCGACTACAACGGCGCCATCCAGGAAGGCGTCGCCTACGCCCAGCGCACCATAAACAACGGCCGTCGCGTCAGCGCCGCCACCGCGTTCCTGCATCCCGCGCGCAAGCGACCGAACCTGACAGTGCGCACCCACGCGCACTCGACGTCGCTGGACTTCGAAGGCAAGCGCTGCGTCGGCGTCACCTATTCCGTCGGCGGCCGCGGCGGCTACACGCAGAGCGTCCGCGCGACGCGCGAGGTGATCCTCTCCGCCGGCGCCTACAACTCGCCCCAGCTCCTGCTGCTCTCGGGCGTCGGCCCTGTCGAGCACCTGAAATCGCTCGGCATCCCGGTGCGGCATGAGCTCGCCGGCGTCGGCGAGAACCTGCGCGACCACTACGCGCCGCGTTTCACGGCGCGGGTCAAGAACATCGACACCATCAACGAGCGCGCCCGCGGCCTCAGGCTCGTGCGCGAGGTGATCCGCTACGCGACCACCCGCAAGGGCATCCTGGCCCTCAACCCCACCCTCATCTACGGCTTCTGGCGCTCCGTGCCCAGCATACCGACCTCGGACCTGCAGTTCACATTCACGCCAGCGAGCTACCGGGAGGGCGTGCAGGGCCAGCTCGACCTCGAGCCCGGCATGACGATTGCCTCCTGGCAGCAGCGCCCCGACAGCCGTGGCTACGTGCGCCTGCGCTCGGCAGACCCCTTCGATGCGCCGATCATCCAACCCAACTATCTGGCCGTGGAGGGCGACCGCCGCGTGCTGCTCGCCGCCATGAAGCTCGCGCGCCGCCTGCTCAAGTCGAAGCCGCTCGCGCCCTACTACGACTTCGAGGAATATCCGGGCGAGAAGGTGCAGACCGACGCCGAGCTGCTCGAGGTCGCAAGGGAGCGCGGCACCACCACGTTCCACCCCAACGGCACATGCCGGATGGCGCCCAAGACGGACCCGCTGGCGGTCGTCGACGATCAGCTGCGCGTGCACGGCCTCGAAGGCCTGCGCGTCATCGACGCCTCGATCATGCCGACCATGCTCTCGGCCAATCTCAACGCCGGTACCATGATGCTGGCCGACAAGGCCTCTGACATCATCCGCGGCCGCGCCGCGCCGGAGCCGATTGTGCTGGCTTCGTAGGGCGCAATAGGCGTCAGCCGTATTGCGCCAATTGATTGACCTTGCTGCCCAGCGGCGCAATACGCCTTCGGCTATTGCGCCCTACTTCTTGGGCTCTTCCGCGGGAAGCTCGGCGGCGGCGGCCTCGGCCACCAAACCCTGCGCCTGGCGCACCCAGTCGTCCTTCTCGATGCGGCCGCCGAGGGAGAGCAACTCGTCCACGTTGGCGATATCGTCGTCGGAGAAGTTGGCGATCTGGTCGAACTTGATGACGCCGATGCCATTGAGCTGGCCCGCCAGCTCCGGCGTCACGCCCTTGATGCGGGCCAGATTGTCGGCCTCGCCCTTCGGCCGCTTGAAGCCCTTGAAGGCAGCGTTGAGGCGCTTGGCGCGCGCGTCGGTGCGCTCGAAGATGCGGGCCGACTTGCCGCGCCGGCCGCGCAGGTAATAGAGCTTGGCGCGGCGCACCTTGCCGCGGCGCAGCACCTCGATCTCGGCGATGTAGGGCGAGTACAGCGGAAACACGCGCTCCACTCCCTCGCCGTAGGAGATCTTGCGCACCGTGAAGCTCTCGTTGATGCCGCCTCCCGAGCGCGCGATCACCACGCCCTCGTAGGCCTGCAACCGGAAGCCCGGCCCCTTGTCCTCATCCTTCTTGGCCGCCGCGCCCTTCTTCTTGGCCTTGTCGTCCTCCGCGCCCTCGATCACCTTCACCATCACCTTGACGGTGTCGCCGGGGGCAAACTCGGGCACGCGGCGCTTGGCCGTGATGGCGTCCATCTGGCGCCGCTCGAGGTCGTGGATGATGGTCGTGGATGCCATGAGGAGGGCCTCTCGAACGAAAGCATACCCGCGCCTCCGCGCCCCGAGGGCGGGACGCACGGCCGGCGTCTGATGCGGAAATTCGCCCGCGTTCTAGCCCAGGCGGCCGGGTGGCGCAACGAAGTTGTTGGCGCTCCTCGTCCGGCTACTGGAGCCCCGAATTGCACCGCCGCTCCCGCCGACGTGGCCGCAGTGGCGGATTTCGATCGCGCCACGTGACTTACGGCGCGCACCTGACACTTCGCAAATCGTCCGCGTCCCGCTTTTACCAATTGTTTACTGGTCCTGCGAAGACGAGTCCGCGAATCAGCAAGCTTGATGCTTTGGAGTCACACTCAATACTTTGCGAGAATTTACGCACCGCCAATCGTTGACGGGGAGAACCACTGCGCGTACCCGCTTCTCTACAAGACGATCGTTGTGATTCGGGGGCTATCGGATGATCGTTATTGTTGATGAGCGGGAGGCCGTAACAGAGGGTTACCGCGCCTGGTTCGACCGCGAGGGTGTATCCGCAACGGGCCTCGGCACCTCCGATTTCGACAATTGGGTCAAGACCGTCTCCGAGCCCGATATTCTGGCGGTCGAGGCTTTTCTACTTGGGGACTGCCGCGACCGGCATGTATTTCCCAAGCTGATCAGGGGCCGCTCGCACGCCCCGGTCATCGCCATGAACGACGACAGGTCGCTGGAGGAGACGCTCGATCTGTTCGCCGCCGGCGTCGACGACGTGGTGCGCAAGCCCGTGCACGTGCGCGAGATTCTCGCCCGCATCAAGGCCATCCGCAGCCGCGTGCAGACGCGGGGGGAGGGCACGGTGGTGGGTGACATGTGCGTGTTTCACGACGGCCGCGACCCCGAGGTGGCCGGCGAGATGCTGCCGTTGCCGCGCCGTGAGCGCCGCATCCTCGAGTATCTCGTCAACAACCGCGGCTGCCGGGTGACGAAGTCTCAGATCTTCAACTACGTCTACGGCCTCTTCAGCGAGGACATCGACGAGAACGTCGTCGAGAGTCACATCAGCAAGCTGCGCAAGCGGCTGCGCCATCGCCTCGGCTACGACCCGATCGATTCCCAGCGATTCCTCGGCTACCGCCTGGTGCACGGCTGAGGCGTCGGGGCCCGCGAAGGCCAGCCTCGCACAAGCTGTCTCTGCTCTACTTCCCCACCTTGGAGCAATACGCCGACCGGGCGTGAAATCGCGCGCATAGGACAGGCGAGCCCGCATGACGCTCTCGATCGGACTCGATGCGGCGCTTTCCGCGCTCTCGACCACGGCCGACCAGACGTCGATCGTCTCGCGCAACGTGGCGAGAGCCGGCGAGCCGGGCGCCTCGCGCAAGATCGCCAACCTCGTCACGCTGCAGGGCGGAGGCGTCAAGGTCGCCTCGGTGACGCGCGCTGCCAACGCCGCGCTCTATGACAAGCTGCTGGGCGCGACCTCCGACTCTGCCGCGCAGAAGGCGATCGTCGACGCGCTCGACCGGCTCGATGCGACGATCAACGACCCCGAGCTCGACGCCTCGCCGGCCGCCCTGGTCGGCAAGCTCGCCGACGCGCTCCACACCTACGCGACCTCGCCGCAGGATGCGGCCGCCGCTCGCTCCGCGGTCGCCGCGGCCGCCGACCTCGCCCAAGCGCTCAACGCCGCGACCGGCACGGTGCAGCAGCTGCGCACCGAGGCCGATGGCGAGATGGCGGCCTCCGTCGGCAACATCAACACGCTGCTTGCCCGCTTCGAGACCGTCAACACCGAGATCGTCAAAGGCACGCGGCGGGGTGCGGACGTCACCGATCTGCTCGACGAGCGCGATCAGATCCTCACCGGCATCTCGGCCGAGGTCGGCGTCAGGACGGTGTCGCGCGGCGACAACGACATGGCCGTCTACACCGACAGCGGCGTCACCCTGTTCGACGTCAAGGCGCGCGCCGTCACCTTCGACCGCACCTACAGCTTCTCGGCGACCACGACCGGAAACGTCGTCTATGCCGACGGCGTGCCGATCACCGGCAACTCGGGCCGCATGCTGGCCGGGTCTGGGCGCCTGACCGGCCTTGCTGCCATCCGCGACACCTACGCCCCGACCTACCAGAGCCAGCTCGACGAGATCGCCCGCGGCCTCATCACCACGTTTGCCGAAAGCGACCAGAGCGCAACTCCGACGCTTCCCGACGTTCCCGGCCTCTTCACCTATTCCGGCGCTCCGGCCATGCCCGCCTCCGGGACGCTGGTTGTGGGCCTCGCCGGCTCCATCAAGGTCAACGCCAACGTCGACCCCAGCCAGGGCGGCAATGCGACCCGGCTTCGCGACGGCGGCATCTCCAACCCGGGCAATCCCGCCTACGTCTACAATTCCACGGGGGCGGCGGGCTTCTCGCAGCGGCTGGAGCAGCTCATCGACGCGCTCGGCACGCAGCAGTCCTTCGATGCCTCGGCGGGGCTCGTTGCCTCCTCGACCCTGTCGGGTTTCGCGTCGTCCTCGGTGTCGTGGCTCCAGGAATCCCGCAAGTCCGCAAGCGCGGACAGCGACTACAAGGCGGCGCTGCTGGAACGGGCCTCCGACGCGCTGACCAAGGTCACCGGCGTCAACCTCGACGAGGAGATGACGCTGCTGCTCGAGCTCGAGCGCTCCTATCAGGCCTCCACGCGCCTCGTCACCACCATCGACAACATGCTCGCAGCCCTGCTGCAGGCGGCGGGATGACGAGGCCATGACGAGCACATTCATCGCCAGCAGCGCCGTGTCGGGGGCCCTCCGGTCCTCGCTCATGAAGCTGCAGGCCAAGCTCGCCGAGGCGCAGAAGGAGGTGGCGACCGGTCGCCTCGCCGACGTCGGGCTCTCGCTTGGCTTCAAGGCCGGCCAGACCGTCTCGCTGCGCCAGGAGCACAGCCGTCTGCAATCGATCACCGATTCCAACGGGCTCGTCGCCTCGCGCCTGGATGCGAGCCAGGCCGCCCTGAAGGCGTTCGCCGAGGGCGCGCAATCCTTCCTGGGCCAGCTGGTCGTCGCCCGCAACAGCGACACGGCCGCAGCGACTATCGAGGGACAGGCCAAGGCGGCGCTCGCGGGCTTCACCGACCTCGCCAACACCACGTTCAACGGGGTCGCTCTGTTCGCAGGCATCAACACGGACGTGAAGCCGATCACCGACTATGCGTCGAGCCCGCCGGCGGCCAACGCTCTGGCCGTGGCGAATGCGTTTACGACGGCCTTCGGCATCTCCCAGTCCAACGCGGCGGTGGCCAGCATCACGCCGGCCGCCATGCAGACCTTCCTCGACGGGGCGTTCGCCAACCTGTTCGATCCGACCGCCTGGAGCGGCACCTGGTCGGCCGCCGCCGATCAGAACACCAAGAGCCGCATCTCCACGAGCGAGCTGGTCGAGACCTCGGTCAACGCCAACGACGAGGCCTTCCGCAAGCTCGCCAGCGCCTACACGATGCTGGCCGATCTCGGCACGGCAAATCTCAGCCAGACAACCTACCAGGCCATCGTGGACAAGGCGACGCTCGTCGTCGGCGACGCCCTGCAGGGCATCACCGCGCTGCAGGCGAAGCTCGGCAGCGTCCAGGAGCGCGTGAAGAACGCCGATACGCGCATGGGAATCGAGATCGACATCATGACCAGTCACATCGGCGCGCTCGAAGGCGTCGACCCCTACGAAGCCTCCAGTCGCCTCTCCACGCTGCTGACGCAGGTCGAGACCGCCTACGCCATGACCGCCCGCATCCAGCAGCTGACGCTCCTCAACTACCTGCCGACCCGGTGATCAACAAAGCCTTGGATGGAAGCCGATGTACCAGTTCTCCTACGCGGAAGTTCTCGATGAAACCCCCAAGGGCGCGCGCGAGCGCGAGCGCCAGGCGATCGACCGCTCGATCGAGTTGCTGCGCGAGGCCGAGGCGCAGGGCGTGCGTTCGCGCGCTGCCATCGAGGCCATCCTGTTCGTGCGCCGCCTGTGGGGCTACCTGATCGAGGATCTCGCCAGGCCCGACAACGACCTGCCGCAGAAGCTGCGCGCCGACCTCATCTCCATCGGGCTGTGGATGATGCGCGAGGCCGAGCAGATCCGACTCGAGGCCTCCAGCAACTTCAAGGGGCTGATCGACGTATCGACCGCCATCCGCGACGGCCTCGAATAGTCCGCCACCAAGATCGACCGGAGACCAGCCATGCAAGTCCCATCCACCACGAGCAGCACGACCCAATCCTCAACCACGACTTCGACAGCCGCGACGGACGCGAGCAAGAATATGCTCGACTACAATACGTTCCTGCAGCTGCTGATCGCGGAGATGAAGAACCAGGACCCCACCAAGCCGATGGACTCCGCGCAGTACATCGGCCAGCTTGCCTCCTTCTCCAACGTCGAGCAGGCGGTCAAGACCAACGCCAAGCTCGACGCCATGATGTCGTCCCTGGCGCTGACGCAGGCGGAGGGCTTCATCGGCCGCACCGTTACCGCGGCGGACGACAGCGTGAGCGGCAAGGTCACCTCGGTGCGCGTAACCGCCGACGGCGCGCTCGCCACCCTCGACAACGGCAGCGAGCTCCTGCTCGCACCCGGCATCAAGGTCGCCTGAGAGGCCCCATGAACCAGGCAGATGCCCTCGATATCGTCCAGTCGGCGCTGTGGACGGTGATCGTCGCCTCCGCGCCGGCAGTCGGTGCCGCGATGGCCGTCGGCATCGTCATCGCGCTGCTGCAGGCTTTGACCCAGGTGCAGGAGATCACGCTGACCTTCATCCCGAAGATCATCGCCATCCTGCTCGTCGCCTCCATCAGCGCGCCCTTCATCGGCACGGTGATCTACACCTTCGCCGAGCAGATCTACGCCAGGATCGAGATCGGGTTCTGAGGCGCTCAGGCCGGGCGAGCCAGGGGCGTGCCGCGGTAGAGCGCGCTGAGCTCGATCTTGAACCCGAACGCGGGCAGCTCGAAGTTGGCGTCGAGCCCCTCCAGTGTGGCGGGCCGCCAATCCGCTGCGCGCGCAAACACCTCCGCGCGCACGCGCTTCTGGTCGATCAGCAAGAAATACAGGTTGTCGGGATGCTGCAGGTAGCGCTGCCGCTTTACCGCAATATCCTTGTCCGTGTTGCTGTCAGACAGGATCTCGCCGACGCAGTAGAACTTGTTGGAATAGGACTCGTAGTCGGCCATGGCGTCGAGCACGGCCACGTCGGCCTCCGGCCGAAACAGCTCCGCCTCCGGCACAATCAGGCCCACCTCCTGGAACGCAAATAGCTCGGGCCGATGTGACCGAAAATGCGTGTTGAGCTCGAGGGCAAGATTCGAGGCTATGCGCTGGTGCACCAGGGTAGGTGGCGGCATCATCATGGCAACCCCGTCAATCAGCTGCCAGCGCTCTTCCTCCGGCCGCGATTCGATGAGCGCGAAGAACTCCTCGACGCTGAACTTGCCGTCCTGCCGAACCGGGAATGGCGTGTTCACCTCGGCACCTGCCTGCTGCGTGTCCGGAATATGGGCCTTACGGCCGTTATGGGCAACGCCACCTACTCCGCCGCAACCTTCGGCGCGTAGCCGAGCTGGGCGTTGAGCTTGTCGAGGAGGTCGGCTGCCGCGCGGGGGATGTTGGTGCCGGGCCCGAACACGGCCTTGGCGCCGGCGGCGTAGAGCGCCGGGTAGTCGGCAGGCGGGATGACGCCGCCGACCACGATCATGATGTCGCCGCGACCTTCCTTCTCCAGCGCGGTTGTCAGGTCCGGCACCAGGGTGAGGTGCCCCGCCGCCAGCGATGATACGCCGATGATGTGCACGTCGTTCTCGACCGCCTGGCGCGCGGCCTCGTCAGGCGTGGCAAACAGCGGACCGATGTCGACGTCGAACCCCAAATCCGCGAACGCGCTGGCGATCACCTTCTGGCCGCGGTCATGACCGTCCTGGCCCATCTTGGCGACCAGGATGCGCGGCCGGCGCCCGTCGTTCTTCTCGAACGCCTCGCACATGCGCCGCACGCGATCCACATCCTTGCTCATGGCTCCGGCCTCCGCCGTGTAGACCCCCGACACCGCCCGCGTCTCGGCGCGGTGGCGGCCCCACACCTTCTCCATGGCGTCCGATATCTCGCCAACGGTGGCCTTGGCCCTGGCTGCCGCCACCGCCCGCTCCAGCAGGTTGCCTGTGCCCGCGCGCGCCGCCTCGGTGAGCGCGGCCAATTCTGCGGCGACCGTGGCCGGATCGCGCTCCGCCCTGAGGCGCTCGAGCTTGGCGATCTGGCTCTCGCGCACGGCCTTGTTGTCGATCTTCAGAACCTCGATCTGGGCCTCGTCGGTGACCTGGAACTTGTTGACGCCGACGATCGTCTGCGTGCCGGTGTCGATCCTGGCCTGCGTGCGCGCGGAGGCCTCCTCGATGCGCATCTTGGGGATGCCGGCCGCGATCGCCTTGGCCATGCCGCCCAGCTCCTCGACCTCGGCGATGTGCGCTTGGGCCTTGCGCGCGAGCTCGTAGGTGAGCCGCTCGACGTAGTGGCTGCCGCCCCAGGGATCGATGACGCGGGGCGTGCCGGTCTCCTGCTGGATGAAGAGCTGGGTGTTGCGGGCGATGCGGGCGGAGAAGTCGGTCGGCAGCGCGATCGCCTCGTCGAGCGCGTTGGTGTGCAGCGACTGCGTGCCGCCGTGGGTGGCAGCCAGCGCCTCGATGCCGGTGCGCGTGACGTTGTTGAACACGTCCTGGGCGGTGAGGCTCCAGCCCGACGTCTGGCAATGGGTGCGCAGCGCCAGCGACTTCAAGTCCTTCGGCTTGAACTCGTCCTTGATGAGCTTGGCCCACAACAGGCGCGCGGCCCGCATCTTGGCGATCTCCATGAAGTAGTTCATGCCGATCGCCCAGAAGAACGAGAGCCTGGGCGCGAACGCGTCGATGTCGAGGCCGGCCTTGACGCCCGCGCGCACGTACTCGACACCGTCGGCCAGCGTGTAGGCGAGCTCGAGGTCCGCCGTCGCGCCCGCCTCCTGCATGTGGTAGCCGGAGATCGAGATCGAGTTGAACTTCGGCATCTTCGCCGACGTGAAGGCGAAGATGTCGGAGATGATGCGCATCGAGGGCTCGGGCGGGTAGATGTAGGTATTGCGCACCATGAACTCTTTGAGGATGTCGTTCTGGATGGTGCCGGCCAGCTTCGGCGGCGCCACGCCTTGCTCCTCGCCGGCGACGATGAACAGCGCGAGCACGGGCAGCACCGCGCCGTTCATGGTCATCGACACCGTCATGTCGGCGAGGTTGATGCCGCCGAACAGCGTGCGCATGTCGTAGATCGAGTCGATCGCCACGCCGGCCATGCCGACGTCGCCGCGCACGCGCGGGTGATCGGAA
>JBGGME010000341.1:0-15689 GCA_041288195.1 Hyphomicrobiaceae bacterium | reverse complement strand
GATGCGGCCGTAGCCGTAGAGGCCGAGCGTGCGGCCGCGCACGGAATTGCCGACGCCGATCTGCCACCTGCCCGCCTTGAGCGAGGCCATCTGCTGCGGGATCTGGCGCATGGCCGCGAGGATCAGGCCGAAGGTCAGCTCCGCCGTGGCGTAGGAGGGCGTGCCCGGATGCTGGCTCGACGAGACGATGATGCCGAGCCTGGTGCAGGTGGCGATGTCGATATGCGGATAGACGCTGCGCTGGCTGATCAGCCGGAGGTTGGGGAGACGCTCCAGCAGCGGGGTCCTGATCTTGGTGCGCTCGCGGATCAGCACCAGCGCCTCGGTCGCCGCCAGCCGCTCGGCCAGCTTATCGACGTCCTGGACATGATCGTTCCAGATCGTGACGTCGTGGCCATCGAGCTTGCGGAAACAGTCGAGCGTCCGCACCGTGTCGTGATAATCATCGAGGATCGTGATCTTCATGATGTATGCCCATCTGTGTGGAACGTTTGAAAAGGGAGATCGGGCGGCTCTCATTGTCAACGTCGACAGTTGCGTCATGCAACGCCCGCTTGACCGCGTCTACGGGCTGCCCGTATCATGTCGAAAATGGATTTCGAGTGGGACCCGAGAAAGGCCGCAGCGAACCTGGCCAAGCACGGTGTCGATTTCGAGATCGCCATAGAGGTCTTTCTGGACGGCGCGGCGCTGCTCGAGCCTGACGACAGCGAGCCGGGCGAGGAGCGCTGGCGCATCATCGGGCTCGCCCAGGGCAGGGTCCTTTTCGTCGTATTCACGGAGCGAGGCGGCGATGTCAAACGCATCATCTCGGCGCGCAAAGCGACCAGGCGTGAAGAGCGAGAGTACTTTGGTCAGGCGGCGCCTTAGGGGCGGCCGCTGGTACGAGGTCCGCGCCGACGGGAGCGAGCGGCCGCTGGCCCGCAAGGCCGCAGACTGGTCGCGCCTCGACGCCATGATGGAAAAGGAGAGAGAGGCCGCGGCCAAGAGCGACCCCGATGCGCAGCCGCTTGCCGACAAGCAGCTCAAACGAATGCGGCGGGTGCCGTTCGCCAAGCACGTCCGCTGGGTTATCGGGCTCAACCAGGAGGAGTTCGCGGCAGCCTTCGGCATTCCCATCGGCACGTTGCGCGATTGGGAGCAGGGCCGCTGCAACCCCGACCAGGCCGCGCTCTCCTACCTCAAAGTCATCGAGCGTGATCCAAAGGCTGTCCGCGAAGCGCTCGAAGGGTGCGTCCCCGGCCGGAGCGCGTGAGCGCGCAGAGCCGGGGTCTTGCCGGCCCCGTCTTCCCAGCAAGTTCCCGGCTCGCCGCGCAAGAGCGCGGCGTCCGGGAATGCAAATCAAGCCGCCTTGCGCAGGCTGGTGAAGGCGGAGACGCCGGGCTGGCGCTCGATCGACATCAGGGCGTCGAAGATCGAGCGTGAGTCGAGCCTGGGATTGCCGATGGCAAAGCAGGCCTCGAACTTGACCCACAGCTCCTCGGGGCTCAGCGGCAGCTCGGGCGAGCCGCGCTCCAGCGTCACGCGCGCGCTTTCCAGGCGCCGGCCGTCGTTGGTGTCGATCACCACCGTATCGTAGGGCGCCGCACCTAGCCGCTGCGGGTCCTCGCGATCGTCGGGCACCACCTCGACCTTGGGGAACAGCGCCTGCACCTCCTTCCTCTGCACGAACTCGTCGGTGAGCTCGGTGAGGCCGACGCGGCGGGCGGCAATCGCGCTCGCCATGGCAAACTGCATGCTGAACTTGGCCTCGAGCCCGGTCTGCGGCCGGCTGTTGCGCAGCACCTTGGTGTTGCGGCGGCTGGTCGAGACGGTGACGGCCTTGATGTCGGCGGGGCCGACCTTCTTGTCGGCCAACATGTCGAGCACGCCGTCGATGGCCCGGTGCGTGCAGTAGCACAGCGGATACTTCTTCACGCTGAGGCCCTGGGTGAGGATATTCCAGTCGCGCCCCGCCTGCGTCGGCGAGGTACGGTCCACATTGCCCTTGGGCGAGACGGCGGCCAGGAATCCCAGCGGGTGCTCCAGCGCATCGGGCGAGGACGTGAAGCCCGCAGCGGCGAGGCGAGCCGCGATGATGCCGGCGTGCGCGGACTTCCCAGCGTGGAACGGCTTGGTCATGGTGCCGAAGTTCGACACCAGGCCCGCGCTCTGCGAGGCGCCGAGCGCGATCGCCTGCGTCGCCGTCTCGGGGTCGAGGCCGCGCAGGGAGGCGCAGGCCGCGGCGGCGCCGATGGCGCCGAAGATACCGGTGGGATGCCAGCCCTTCTCGTGGTGCTGGTCGGGGTCGCGGCGCTGCAGGTCGGCCCACACCTCGTAGCCCGCCGCGTAGGCCGTCGCCATCTGCGCGCCGGTGGCCTTGAGCGACTCCGCCTCGGCCAGGATCGCCGGCACCAGCACCGCACTCGGGTGCCCGCGCAGCGCCACGTCGTCGTAGTCGAGCGCGTGCGCCGCCGCGCCGTTGATCCAGGCCGCCTCGGGCGCCGGGATGCGACGTCCCACAAGGTAGAGGCTCGCGTCCCCCGCCGGCGGCGACAGCGCCTTCTCGAGCAGCTTGGGCGGGTCCTCGATGCTGCCGGCGATCATGGTGCCGACGCAGTCGGCAAAGCCGGTATGCACGACGCGGAGGGCGTCGGTTGGAATGTCCGAGAGGCGCAGCTTGGAGACGAAGTCGCCGAGGGAGCGGGTGAGCGGTTCTGCCATGGGGTCTCCTCCTCAAATCGCCTTTTGCAGTTTGGTGTAGGCTAGCCCGATGCGGTTCCAAATGCGATAGACTGCGGTACATTGCAGGCCCGCATTTGTGCCAGACCTGGGATGGGGCCTGGGGACGGGCTGGACGGAGCAGGACGCCACATGAGCAGCGATGCGGCCACGAAAACGCGCTGGCAGGACCAGGTCTACGACCTCCTGCGCCAGCACAAGGTCACGCAGTTCGCCTACGTGCCGGACGCAGGCCACCGCATCCTGATCGACCGCTCGCTTGCCGATGCCGACGTCCACTCCGTGGCGCTGACCACCGAGGAGGAGGGCGTGGCGCTGCTGGCCGGCGCCGACCTCGGCGGCGCCCGCGGCGTCCTGCTGATGCAGAGCAGCGGCGCCGGCAACTGCATCAACATGCTGTCGCTCACCAGCGGCGGCCGCTTCCCGTTCCTGACGCTGATCTCCATGCGCGGCGACTTCGGCGAGGGCAACCCGTGGCAGTTCCCCATGGGCCGGGCCACCGAGAAGGTGCTGGAGGCCATGGACGTGACCTGCCTGCGGGCAGACACGCCGGAGGAAGCGCTGGCGGCCGTCAATGCCGCGATCACCATGGTGTTCCAGGCGGGACGCGCGGTGGCCGTGCTGTTCACGCAGAAGCTGCTCGGCGCCAAGAAGTTCTGAGGGAGGGAGAGATGGCAGCTCATTCCGCCGGCAGGGAAGCGGCAGGCGCGGCGGCGCCCAGCTTCGTGCTCGACCGCATCGAGGCGATCCCCAAGCTCATCGGCAAGCACGAGGACTTCCTGATCGTCACCGGCCTCGCCGGCACCTCGCGCGACATCGCCGCGCTGACCCACGACGGCGCACACACCTACAGCATGGCCGGCGCCATGGGCGGGGCGTGCATGATCGGCCTCGGCCTGGCGCTGGCGCGGCGCGACAAGCGCGTGCTGGTGGTCACCGGCGACGGCGAGCTGCTCATGAACCTCGGCTCGCTCGCCACCATTGCCGTGCTCAATCCTCCCAACCTCTCGGTGATCTGCGTCGACAACGGCCACTACGGCGAGACCGGCTACCAAAAGAGCCACACCAGCCTGGGCGTCGACCTCGAGAAGATCGCGGCCGGCTCCGGCATGAAGCGCACAATGACGATCGAGAAGGAGGGCGAGATCGCCGCCGGCAGCCGCCTGATCCGCGAGGGCAACGCCTCCTCGTTCGTGCTGCTGCGCGTCAAGCCCACCGAGCCCCCCAGCTACAAGCGCGACCTCGACCCCGCCACCACCCGCACGCGCTTCCGCGCCGCAAATATGCGGGCGGGGTAGAGGAAGCGCCTGCATCGAGCAACGAGCCCCGGGCTAGTCGCGGTTGCCTCGGCAAACCGCAAATGGCACATTTCGGGCACGTGGTGCTGCATGCGGGCGCGGCGAAGTTGCGCCCGATAACAAGAAGAGCACCCGCTACAGGGAGGAGAGACGCATGCGCCTGTCGATCAAGGTGACGTGCCTCGCCGTCGCGCTCGCGAGCATGACGCTGGCAACCGCGCCCGCGGCGCTCGCGCAGGATGGCAAGCTGCCGTCGACGCTGACGTTCACGGCCTATGACACGGGAACCTCGGGCTTCAATATCGCCGTCGCCGTTGGAAAAGTTTTCAAGGACCAGCACAACACCGACGTGCGCGTGCTGCCGGCCGGCAACGATGTCGCCCGCCTGTCCCCGATCAGGACCGGCCGTGCCCAGGTGTCGGCCATGGGCGTTGGCGTGTATTTCGCGCAAGAAGCGGTGTTCGAGTTCGCAACTGCCGACTGGGGCCCGCAGGCGCTGCAGGTTCTGCTCAGCTCCGTCGACTGCAACGGCACCAACCTCGGCATCGCCAAGGATACGGGCGTAACCGAGATCAAGGGCCTGAAAGGCAAGCGCGTCGGGTTCGTAGTCGGCGCACCCTCGCTCAACCAGAATGCGCTCGCCACGCTCGCCTTCGCCGGGCTCACGCGCAACGACGTGACCATCGTCGAGTTCTCGAGCTTCGGCGCCATGTGGAAGGGCATGGTGAACAATGACGTCGACGCTGCCTTCGCGTCCACCATCACGGCCCAGACCAAGGAGATGGAGACCTCGCCGCGCGGGCTCGTCTGGCCCGTCTGGCCGCACAGCGACAAGTCGGGCTGGGAGCGCGTCAGGAAGATCGCGCCCTTCCTCGGTCCGCACGTGGCGACCTGCGGCTCGGCCGGCCTCTCACCGCAGGCGCCCAAGGAGATGGGCGGTTTCCCCTATCCGATCTTCACCGCGTACGCCTCCCTGCCGGAGGATGTGGCTTATGCCATCACCAAGGCGATGATCACCGGCTACGACGCCTACAAGGATGCCGCGCCCGGCGCGTCCGGCCTCGGGGTCGGCAAGCAGACCAAGAAATGGGTGCTGCCCACCCACCCAGGCGCGGTCAAGGCAATCAAGGAGGCCGGCGGCTGGAGCGCCGACGACGAGGCCTACAACGCAGCCCTCATCAAGCGCCAGGGCGTGCTGGCATCGGCATGGGCCGCCTATCTCAAGACCAATCCATCGCAGGACAAGCAGCAGTTCCAGGCCGGCTGGACGGAGGCACGCAGATCGGCTCTGGTAGCCGCCGGCCTCGAGCCCGTGTTTTGAGTTCGCTCGCGATCAGCCAACAGAGGACGAAACCAGTGTCGACCGCAGACCCAAATCTCGTGATCCTGACGGGCGAGAACCCGTTCATCCGGCTCGCCACCACCGACACCGACAATTTCACCACCAACGCCAGCTTCTGGCGCATCATCTTCTCGCCCGGCGGCCCCGGCCACGTGCTCTACATGAAGAGCGAGCTGACCGAGAACCGCTGGCGCATCTGGACCGACAACATCGCCATGGCGCGCTGGCTGCAGGAGACCGTGCAGGGCATGCTCAACGGCGAGCTCAAGGACACGTCGATCCCCGTCACCGACGCCGAGTTCAGCAAGGCCGGCGACTATCGCTCGTTCTGGACCGAGAAGGCGGTGGCGCGCGGCGAGGAGGTGGCGCTGACCTGGTTCGACCTCGGCGACCCGCTGCTGATCCACACCCAGCCCTTCAACGTGCCCGAGCGCCCCTACGGCGTGTGCACGGTGCTGGTGCCCGCGCTCGGCACCCAGCTCACCCTCAACGGCAAGCAGGCGGCCGGCAAGTCGTGGAAGCGCGAGCGCGAGAAGCGCCCGTTCTCCACCAGCGCGCTCGCCTTCTCCGAGAGCTGGACCTCGAAGCGCTGAGTCATCCCGTGCAGGCGCCGCGCCGGCGGCGTGGCGCCGAAGGCACGGGACCCATGCACGCCTCGTGGAACTCGAAGCATACGCGCGCGAATATGGGTGTACTGGGTCCCGGCCTTCCTCCGCGCGCAAGCTTCCGCTTGCGCGCGGCGCCGGGATGACGACGCGCGCGCCTCAACTCACGCGCGGCAGCACCTGGGTGTGGAACGCCTCGATGGAGCGCATCATCTTGGCGTGCGGCACCAGCGTGTTGTGGGTCCAGGCGAAGATCCAGTCGACGGGCAGCTTCTTTTTCAGCGCTTCGAGGCTCTTCGTCACCGTATCGACCGTGCCGACCAGCGCGTAGCCCTTGGCGATCGCTTCCTCCGTCGTCGGCGCCTCGCCCGTCTTGGGGTCGAGCATGCCGCGGCGGAAGCCGAACGGCACGAACCAGGCGTTGCCGGCAAACGTCGCCGAGTCGACCCACAGCTGGCGCGCCTCCTCGTCGCTGTCGGCGATGATGATATCGCGCAGCATGCCCATGCCGTCGCCCATCTTGCGGCCCGACACCGAGGCGTAGACCTCGAACAGGTTCTTCTCGAGCGTCTCGTGCATCGGCGGCAGGATGGCGGTGACGTCGTTCTTGGCGCACCAGCGGATCGAGTTCTCCGAGGACGCGAACGGCTGGAAGACCGGCGGATGCGGCTTCTGCAGCGGCTTGGGCACGACGCCGACGGCTTTGAGGATTCCGTTCTCGACCCCCTTGCCCCACTTAGCGGTGGTCTCGAGCGGCCAGGGCGTCTCGCCCGGCGGGATCTTCCAGAACTTGCCCTGGAAGGAGAGCATCTCCTCGGTCCACGCCTTCTTGATGATGGTGAAGCACTCCTCGAAGGCGGCGCGGTTGGCGGCGTCGATCTCGTCGTGCTGGTGGGGGAGCGCGCCGTGGATGCCATGCGTCTGCTGCGCCATGATGTCGACCCAGCGCCGCTGGTAGCCGCGCGCGAACCCTGCGCAGGCCCGCCCGCCCGTCATGTGGTCGAGCATGGCAATGTCCTCGGCCACCCGGATCGGGTTCGACGCCGGCAGCACGATGCCGAGCTGGCCGACCTTGATGCGCTTGGTCTGCATGGCGATGTAGAGGTCGAGCAGCACCGGGTTGTTGGAGACCTCGAAGCCCTCGATGTGGAAGTGGTGCTCGGTGAAGGAGACCGACTCGTAGCCCAGCTCATCGGCGAGCCGGCATTGCTCCGACACCTCGCGCAGCATCTGCTGGTAGAGGTCGGAGCGCATGCCCGCCATGCCGGCTTCGATATCGGCCTTGGAGCCGAGCGACGGCAGGTAGAACAGCGAGACCTTCATGTTTCCCCCGAGGTTGTTTTTCTCGCACGTGCAGCAACAGTGCCGTCTCGCAAGGGTTGCCGCAAGCGGTGCGGTTGAACCCTTTGCTAACGCCAATTTCGTCCGAATGCCCTCGATTCGCCCTACGAATCGCTATGCTGTCGCCGCTCGGGGAACAACTGGGAGTGCACCCATGAGATACGTGATCGCAGCAATGATTCTGGGATTGGCGGCGACCACCGCCCATGCGCAAGGGGCCACCTGCAAGACGCAGTCGGGCGAAAAGAAGCTGGCAGGCGCCGCGCTCAAGAGCTTCATGACCAAGTGCGAGAAGGACGCCAAGGCCGCCTGCGACAAGTCGGCCGCCGAGAAGAAGCTCGCCGGTGCCGCCAAGGCCAGCCATCTCAAGAAGTGCGTCGGCGACGCGGTCGGCTCGTAAGGCGCAATCGCCTCGTTGATGTCAAGCAGCGCCGGGCTGAGGCCCGGCGCTATTTTGTTGTGCAGGCCCGCTTTTGCGGCAGTTTTCGGGTCCACAGGCCCCTCGCCGACGCATCGCGCAGCGTGTAGGTTGTGGCGCGCGAAGCACCAAACACGACGCAGCCAAGGGAAGCCGTCGCGTGTGGGGTCTTCGCGGCGCTCGACCCAGCCTGCGTCCGACCGACGGCCCGCGCACAACAACAACAAACGAGGGGCAATGCAGCTCCAATCCCTGGTTGGCCCTGAGATAGCGTCTGCCGCGGCCGTCGGGCCCGTCGACATCCTCGGCATCACCGCGGACAGTCGCCAGGTGAAGCCAGGCTGGCTGTTCGCCGCCATTCCTGGCGCCAAGGCCGATGGGACCAGCTTCGTGCCCGAAGCCATCGCCAAGGGCGCTTCCGCCATCCTCGCCAAGATGGGAGCCGACGTCGCGGTACCCCCTGGTGTGGTGGTGCTCCGGGCTGCGGAGCCCCGCCGGGCGCTGGCGCTGATGGCGGCGCGCTTCTATCCGGCCCAGCCGGCAACGGTGGTCGCCGTCACCGGCACCAGCGGCAAGACGTCGGTGGCGGAGTTCACGCGCCAGGTGTTTGCGGCCCTCGGCCACGCGTCCGCCTCGCTCGGCACCATCGGCCTCGTCAAGCCCGACGGCAGCGTCTACGGCGGGCTGACCACGCCGGACCCCGTCAGCCTGCACAAGACTTTGGCCGAGCTGGCGGGCGAGGGCGTCACGCACCTGTCCTTCGAGGCGTCCTCGCACGGCCTCGACCAGCACCGGCTCGACGGCGTGCGGCTGAAGGCTGCAGCCTTCACCAACCTCGGCCGCGATCACCTCGACTATCACCCGACCATGGAGGCCTATCTCGCGGCCAAGCTGCGGCTGTTCACGGAGCTGCTGCCCGCGGGCGGCGTTGCCGTCGTCAACGCGGATGCCGAGCACGCCCCACAAGTGATCGCCGCCGCCAGGGGCGCGGGCCGCTCCGTGCTCACCGTCGGCACAAGGGGCGAAGCGCTGCGGCTCGCCTCGGTGACGCGCGACGGGTTCGCGCAGCGCCTGCGCGTCGCGCACGCGGGCAAGGAGTATGACATCCGCCTGCCGCTGATCGGCACCTATCAGGCCGGCAACGCGCTGCTCGCGGCCGGGCTTGCCATTGCCGCCGGGGAGAACGCAGCCCGCGTGCTGCCCGCGCTCGAGGGCCTCACCGGCGTCAAGGGCCGCCTCGAGGTGGCAGGCAGCGTTCGCGGCGCCCTGATCGTCATCGACTACGCCCACAAGCCCGACGCGCTGCTCGCCGCGCTTGCCGCGTTGCAGCCGTTCGCGCGGGGCCGGCTCAATCTCGTGTTCGGCTGCGGCGGCGACCGCGACAAGGGCAAGCGCCCCATCATGGGGCAGATCGCGGCTCAGCACGCCCACCACGTCATCGTCACCGACGACAACCCGCGCAGCGAGAGCCCGGCCGCCATCCGCGCCGAGATCCTGGCCGGCGCGCCCGGTGCGCGCGAGATCGGCGACCGGGCCGAGGCCATCCGCGCCGGCATGCGGCTGCTCGGCCATGGCGACGTGCTGCTGATCGCCGGCAAGGGTCACGAGACCGGCCAGATCGTCGGCTCCAGGGTGCTGCCGTTCTCGGATCATGAAGCGGTGAAGGCCGCGCTGTTGGAGGCACCGATCGATGCCTGAGGCGCTGTGGCAATGGCAGGACCTGGTAGCAGCCTCCGGCGGCACTGCCGAGGGGACGCCCGCCTTGCGCGTCACGGGCTTCTCCATCGATACGCGCACGCTCGCGCCGGGCGACGTGTTCGTTGCCCTCCAGGACGCCCGCGACGGGCACGAGTTCGTCCCCGCCGCATTCAAGGCGGGCGCCGGCGGGGCAATCGTCTCGCGCACCTTCGACCGTGGCCAGCTCGGCGGGCCCCTGCTGCGCGTTGACGATCCCCTGCGCGCGCTGGAGGCGATCGGGGGCGCGGCGCGCCTGCGCTCCAATGCCAGGATCGTCGCCGTCACCGGCAGCGTCGGCAAGACCGGCACCAAGGAGATGCTGCGGCTGTGCCTGGCGCTGGCGGGCGAGACCCATGCCGCGGAGAAGTCCTACAACAACCACTGGGGCGTGCCGCTGACGCTCGCTCGCATGCCCGCGGACGCCGAGTACGCCGTGTTCGAGATCGGCATGAACCACGCAGGCGAGATCGCGCCGCTGGCCGAGATGGTGCGCCCGCACGTGGCGCTCATCACCACGGTCGAGCCGGTGCACCTCGGCTACTTCGCCTCGGTGGAGGAGATCGCCGAGGCCAAGGCCGAGATCCTCACCGGGCTCGTGCCCGGCGGCACGGCCATCCTGCCGCGCGACAATCCCCACTTCGAGCTGCTGCGCGAGCGCGCGGCGGCGGTCGGCGCCAAGATCGTCACTTTCGGCTATCACGCCGAGGCCGACTACCGCGCCCTGCAGATCGATGTCGGTCCCAAGGGTTCCTCGGTGATCGCCGGACACGGCTCGCACCGGTTTCCCTACCGCGTCGGCGCCCCGGGCGAGCACTACGTCAGGAACTCGCTGGCCGTGCTGGCGGCGCTGCAGGCGCTGGGCGCCGACGCCATGCGCTGCCTCCCGGCCCTGGCGCGCGTGACGGCGCCCGTCGGGCGCGGGGCCCGCACGCTGCTCGATGTCCCCGACGGTCAAATTCTGCTCATCGACGAGAGCTACAACGCCAACCCCGCCTCGGTGCAGGCGGCGCTTGCCGCCCTGGCCACCACCCCGCGCGAGGCCTTCGGGCGGCGCGTGGCGGTGCTGGGCGACATGCTGGAGCTGGGTGAAGCGTCGGCCGAGCTGCACCGGTCGCTGAAGGGGGCGGTTGACGCGGCCGGCGTCGATCTGGTTCTTGCTTGCGGCCCGATGATGAAGCTGCTGCTGGAGGAGCTGCCGCGGAACCGGCAGGGGACATGGGCGCCGCATTCGCTGGAGCTGTCGCACGCCGTGCTGGACACGATCCGGGCCGGCGACGTCGTCATGGTCAAGGGGTCGCTTGGCACGCGCATGGCCCCGATCGTGGAGGCGATGCTGGCGCGCTTTGGGCCCGGGAAGCCTGGAGGGTAGGGGGATGCTTTATGCGCTGGTGAGCTTCAGCGACCAGATCGGGCCGCTGAATGTCTTCCGCTACATCACCTTCCGCACCGGCGGCGCCATCATGACGGCGCTGCTGTTCGTGTTCCTGTTCGGGCCGGCCATCATCGACCTCCTGCGCGTGAAGCAGGGCAAGGGGCAGCCGATCCGCGAGGACGGCCCCGCCACCCACTTCGCCAAGCGCGGTACGCCGACCATGGGCGGCCTCATGATCCTGTCGGGCATCACGGTATCGACCCTGCTATGGGCCAACTTGGCCAACGCCTACGTATGGATCGTGCTGTTCGTGACGCTCAGCTACGGCGTCATCGGCTTCTACGACGACTATCTGAAAGTCACCAAGAGCAGCGCCGGCGGCGTGTCGGGCAAGATGCGGCTGCTGGCCGAGATCACCGTCGCAGGTATCGCGGCATATGCCGTCATGCGCGTCGGCAGCGCCGGCTTCTCCTCCTCCCTCACCGTGCCCTTCTTCAAGAACGTCGTCATCCCGCTCGGCGCGCTGTTCATCATCATCGGCATCTTCGTGATCGCGGGGGCCGGCAATGCCGTCAACCTCACCGACGGCCTCGACGGGCTCGCCATCGTGCCCGTGATGATCGCGGCCTCCACCTTCGGGCTCATCGCCTACCTCTCCGGCAACGCCAACTTCGCGCGCTACCTGCAGATCCATCACGTGGCGGGCGCAGGCGAGCTCGCCATCATCTGCGGCGCCCTGATCGGGGCGGGTCTCGGCTTCCTGTGGTTCAACGCGCCGCCGGCCATGATCTTCATGGGCGATACGGGCTCTCTGGCTTTGGGCGGTGCGCTCGGCGCCATTGCGGTCGCCACCAAGCACGAGATCGTGCTCGCCATCGTCGGCGGCCTGTTCGTGCTCGAGACCCTGTCCGTCATCATCCAGGTCGCCTCCTTCAAGCTCACGGGCAAGCGGGTGTTCCGCATGGCGCCGCTGCACCATCACTTCGAGCAGAAGGGCTGGAAGGAATCGACCGTCGTGGTCCGCTTCTGGATCATATCTGTCGTGCTGGCTCTGATCGGCCTCGCCACCCTCAAGCTGCGGTGACACAATCCCCTCGTCGAGGGGAGCGTTGAGCGCCAAGGCCGACGACCAGAGCGGCCAGATGCGCCAATGGGCGACCAGGGCAGGGAACGGCAGACCAAATGACCTACGATTTCATCATCGTCGGCGGCGGCTCGGCGGGCTCGGTGCTGGCCAACCGCCTCTCCGCCAAGAGCAGCAACCAGGTGCTCCTGCTGGAAGCCGGGCAGGACACGCCGCACGGCAAGGTGCCGCCCGAGGTGCTCGACAGCTATCCCGGCACCGCCTACTTCGACCCACGCTATCACTGGACCGATCTCAGGGTGCGCACCGAGGTCGTCTCCCACAACAATCCCCAGGAGAGCCCGCCGCCCCTGCGCAAATACGAGCAGGCGCGCATCCTGGGCGGCGGCTCCTCCATCAACGGCCAGCTCGCCAACCGCGGCGCGCCGGCCGACTTCGAGGAGTGGGTCTCCCGCGGCGCGCGCGGCTGGGGCTGGGCGGACGTGCTGCCCTTCTACAAGAAGGTCGAGCGCGACATGGACTTCGAGGGTCCGTTGCACGGCAGGGAGGGGCGCATTCCCGTGCGGCGCATCTTCCCCGAGCTGTGGACCGGCCACGCCAAGGCCGCCGCCGAGGCCTTCAAGGCGGCGGGCTTCGAGTACCTGCCCGACCAGAACGGCGAGTGGCGCGACGGCTACTACCCGATCGCCATCTCCAATGCCTACGAGCGGCGCGTGTCGGCGGCCATCGGCTACCTCGATCCCGGCACGCGCATGCGCAGCAACCTCGCCATCGCGACCGACACGCAGGTGTCGGAGCTGCTGTTCGAGGGCCGGCGCTGCGTCGGCGTGGTCGCGCGCTCGAAGGGCGTGCGCACCGAGTTCCGCGCCAGGGAGGTGATCCTCTCCTGCGGCGCCATCCATTCGCCGGCGCACCTCTTGCGCGCCGGCATCGGCCCCGTCGGGCACCTGAAGGAGCTCGGCATCGAGGTCAGGGCCGCCTCCGCCGGCGTCGGCCAGGGCCTGATGGACCACCCCTCGATCTCGGTCTCGGCCTACGTCAAGCCGCATGCGCGCATGAACGAATACACGCGCCGGCACATCCACGTCGGCCTGCGCTACTCCTCGGGCATGGAGGGCATGCACGAGGGCGACATGTTCGTGGTCGCCATCTCCAAGTCGACCTGGCACGCGGTCGGCGAGCGCATCGCCTCGTTCCTGATCGCGGTCTATCACACGGCGTCCGAGCGCGGGCAGGTCAAGCTCACCTCGAGCGACTGGCGCGAGGAGCCGCTCGTCGAGTTCAACCTGCTGTCCGACCGGCGCGACCTCGAGCGGCTGATGGCAGCCTTCCGCAAGCTCGGCAAGCTCTACATGACGCCCGCCATGGAGGCGGTGACGTCCGATCCGTTCCCGGCGAGCTACACCGACCGCGTGCGCAAGATCGGCGTCGTCAACACCAAGAACAAGGTCCTGACGCAGATCGCCGGCGCCATGCTCGACGGGCCCTCGGCGCTGCGCAGCTACCTCATCAACAAGGTCATCACCGAGGGCTTCTCCTTCGACCAGGTGATGGCCGACGACGAGGCGCTCGAGGCGTTCGTGCGCAAGTCGACGATCGGCGTGTGGCATGCCTCGTGCAGCTGCCGCATGGGGACCGACGGCGATTCCATGGCCGTGACCGATCCGGAGGGGCGCGTGCGCGGGGTCGACGGACTGCGGGTCGTCGACGCCTCGATCTTCCCGCTGGTGCCGTGCGCCAACACCAACTTCCCGACCCTCATGACGGCCGAGAAGATCGCCGACGCCATCGTGCGCTAGTGGTACGGCCCCGCGCTGCGCCTAGTGGGTCGGGCTCGGGTAGGTCAGGTACATGACGGCGAAGATGAAGATCGTGGCAAGCACGACGAAGATCGGGAACGTCGGGTCATTGCGTTGGGCTGCCATGCGCTCGTCCTCCCTGTCGCAATCAGTAGGCTGCCACCTCGTTCAGCGGGTGCAATTGTAAGCCTGCCCCCGATCCGGCAACGGCGCAAGGCCCAAGCAGGCCCAAACGGCGCCGCTCCGCGGCCCTACTGCACTGCGATCACTGCTCGCCCTGCGCGGCGGCGTAGGCCAGCGCCCGAATGGTATCGCGCAGCCACCGGTGCGCCGAATCGTCGTCGTAGCGCTCGTGCCACATCTGGTAGATGGCCAGCTGCGGGAACGGGAACGGCATCGGATGGATGGCGACGCCATAGTGCTCAGCCAGCACGTTGCCGACGAACACGGATGTGGTGGCGATCAGATCGGATGAGCCGGCGACCGCGCCCATGGCCATCAGGGTCGGCACCGATACGGCGACGGTCGGGGAGCGCCCGATCCGCTCGAGCTCGAGCGCCACGCCGCTCACGGCCGTCGAGCGCGCCCAGACCAGGGAGACGTGCGAAAGCGCGAAGTAGAGCTCCTCGGTAAGACCGCTCCTCAGCGCGGGGTGGTCGGGCCGGGCCAGCACGACGGCGTCTGACCTGCCGAGCAGGTCGCAGCGGATGCCGTCGGCGTCGCAGGCCTGGAAGTCGAACGCCAGCTCGGTCTCGCCGTACTTGAGCTCCTTGGTGAGGTCGCCGCCGCGGGTGTTGCTGACGAGGAGCCGCAGCCCCGGTGCCTCGCGTTGCACCACCGGCAGCAGCAGCGGCAGGACCAGCGCATCGAAGCCTCCGCCGACATCGAGTATGAAGGTGCGCTCGAGCTTGGCGAGGTCGATGTCCCTGGGCGTGAAGGCCTCGTTGACCTGCGCCAGCGCGGCATAGACGTGCCGCGCCATCTCCTGCGCCCGCGGGGGCGGCCGCACGCCTCGCCCGGTGTTCTCGAACAGCTCGTCGTTGGCGAGCTTGCGCAGTCGCGCCAGTGCCTGGCTCACGGCCGACTGCGTTACGCCGAGGCGATCGGCGGCGCGCGACAGGCTGCCTTCGCTCAGGATGGCGTCGAACACGGGGATCAGGGTCAACATCTCGCGATTGAGCATGACAGCCTCGCACGAGCGCTGCCCAACGCAGCGCTCTCTCCCCGCACGCCACTGCAGGATACGACCCGTCGATGGCGGAAATTCGAAGGGCCGCCCCGTTCTCTACAGAAATCGAGAGGATCGGCAAACAAAGAGTGGCCGCCTGACCCGCGAGTGCTGGGCAGGCGGTCCGCCGCCGAGCCTCAGTCGAGCGAGATCTTGGCCGACTTGGCCAGCTCCCGCCACAGCACGATCTCCTTGCTGATGAGCGCCGCGAACGCGTCGGCCGTGCTGCCGACGGGCTCGATGCCGTCGCGCAGCAGGCGCTCGGAGAACTCGCGCGAGGCGACCGCGCGGACGACAGCGGCACCCATCTTGTCGATGACCGCCTTGGGCGTGCCGGCGGGCGCCATCAGGCCGACCCACAGGATGCCGACGTAGCCGGGGAAGCCCTGTTCGTCGACGGTGGGCACATCGGGCATCAGCGGAGAGCGCTTGCGCCCCGCATATGCGAGCGCCCGCAGCTTGCCGGCGGTGACGTGCACCCCCGCGGTGGTGACGGTGTCGTATTTCATCTGCACGTGGCCGGCGATCAGGTCGCTGAGGGCAGGCGCGGCGCCGCGGTAGGGCACATGCGCCATCTGGATGCCGGTCAGCCGCATCAGGTGTTCCATGGTGACGTGCGGCAGCGTGCCGACGCCCGCGGAGGAGTAGTTGAGCTTGCCGGGGTTGGCCTTGGCGTAGGCGATGAACTCGGAAAAGGTCTTGAACGGCATGTCCGGGTGCGTCACCAGCAGCTCGGGCACCTCG
>JBGGME010000340.1:0-8999 GCA_041288195.1 Hyphomicrobiaceae bacterium | reverse complement strand
CGGTCACGGGACCAACACCGCGGCGTTGCGCTCCAGGAGCTGGATGCGCGTCTCACCCGGCCGCTGCGGCACGCCGGCGCTGATTACCACCACGTCCGCACCCGCGAGCTCATCGTAGCCGCCGGCCCGCACGAGCGCGTTATGCGCGAACGGCGTGGCATGCAGCACGTCCTCCGCCTCCGCGATGGCTCGCTCCGGCTGCGCGTCAACGAGCGCAATCTCATCCGCCACCCTGGTGAGCACGAGCGCATTGGCGGTGGCGCCGCCGACCATTCCTGCTCCGACGATGCCGACCTTCATCTTCCCTCCCCCCATCCGACTGGGTCTGACCTAGCTGGCGGCCGCGCTACCTGCCGCGACCACCTCGTTCCCGTCGGCCGCCGCCTCGCGCAGCCTGGAAGCGCATGCCTCCAGACAGACCGGCACCTTTCCACCGGCCGCGCCATCGAGCTGCTGGTCGAGCACGGGATCGAGACCCTGGACGGCCTGGTGCGTCAAACGCCCATCCTGCTTCCAGGCTGAACTGCCAACCATCTCAGAGACTTGGCAGTTTTCGGTACGATTCTCACTTTGTGGGGGTTGCAGAACTATCCAATTGATCTGAGTTCCCAATCCCCTTTGCGTGGGCGGCTTCGTAGACGACGAACGAGGTGGCATTGTATTCGAGCCGGACCTTCTCCCCTACCTTGATGTCGGCAGGCGTCAGCTTGACGGCCGGCTCGAATGTGTATGGCTGGCCTTTCACAATGACAACATTGTCGGCGGCGTCGACATATTCGACGCTGCCGACCACCTGATCGGCTTGAGCAAACCCGGCGCCGAGCACGAGCGCTAGGACGGGCGTACCGGCGAGCAGTCTATTCATTGTAATCCCCCTGAAACGATCGTTCGCAGCTGGCTTGTCCTTCACGCTCGATTATGCGCAGCGGCCTGCGCCAGTGGCAGTATGCTACTGTAGTGAACGGTTGCACCAAATGGCGTACCCGGGCACAAGGATGTAGTATGCGCTTCATTCGGGCGACCGGAAAGGTTGGAACAGTAGCCTGAATCTGCCGAGTGGGGAGTTGATGGCGGTAATATCGCGGCAGGCGGCCATATACCCGTCGCCCGACGATATAACGCACCATCCGGTCAGAATCCTTTCTTCCGCATCGTTCCTCGCCAGCCGCTTTCATCGCAGGCTGTTTGCGTATGTGGGCGATCAAGCACAGTCGGGGCGCAGCTATCGGCTGAAGGTGTCCGGCCTTGCCATCGCCGTGTTGAGCTGGGACGAGCAGCTCGAGCCGCAGAACGGCCCGGTCGTCGGCAACGAACTCGGCCGACTACGGCGTGATGTCGATCACTACCGTGACGCCGATGACCCTACCGGCTCGAATCGGACTGCTAGAATGGCGGAGCATTGGCCACCATGCTTCTGCGCATGAGTATTTATCTAACTAAGGGTTGGATAGCGATGTCCCGGCCAGCAATCGCGGGGTTGACTGTCCTGGCCGTTTGCTGCGGTTGCTCGCCTGGGCGGCTGATCGAATCCGCTCAGCTTGGTATTGACGCCGCCACTGGCACGGTCGATCCAGCCGCTGCTGCCAAGGTTGCAGGAATGCGACGCAAAGCGACGCTCGCCGGTCAGGCAGGGGACCTCTACCTGCCGGCTGACCCGCGGGCGGCACTGCTCTTGATTCCGGGGGTTACCCCAGAGGGCCGGGACGATCCGCGGCTGGTCGCGTTCGCGAGTGCTCTCGCCCGTCACGGCTTCCTGGTGTTCGCGCCCGAGCTTCCTGGCCTGCGCGCGCAGCGGGTGGGCCGCGACGATCCCAACGCGGTTGCCGTCGCTGGCCAGGCGCTGGCCTCGTGCTACGACCCTGGTGTGTCGCCACGCTTCGCGGTTGCGGCCATCTCCTACGCCGTAGCGCCTGTCGTCATCGCGGCGATGACGCGGCCGGGCGCTGATCAGATCGCCCTCATCGTTGGCATCGGCGGCTACCATGACGTCGTCGCCGCGATCACCTACCTCACCACCGGCTACTATCGGATTGGCCCTGGGCAGCCCTGGCACTATGGCAACCCGGCGCCGATCGCCAGATGGGTATTCGTCCTCACCAGCACTTCGCGGATCGCCGAACCGCTGGACCGTGCTCTTCTGACCGAAATCGCGCGCGCCAAGCTTACCGACCCCGACGCCGACGTGCGGGGCCTTGAGATGCGATTGGACAGCGGTGGACGAGCCATGATGGCACTGGTGCGCAATGCCGACCCAGAGCGCGTGCCCGAGCTGGTCGCGGCCTTGCCCGAGCCGGTCCGCCGCGATATCGAGTACCTCGACCTGTCGCGTCGCCAGCTGCGGGACCTCCGCGCCAACCTTCTGTTGATCCACGGTCGGGATGATCCCCTGATCCCAGCGACCGAGAGCCTCGCTTTGGCCGCTGCCGTGCCTTCCGGCCAGGCCGATGCTTTCGTCGTCGGCAATCTCAGCCATGTCGAGATTCGCCCAGGTGGGATTCCAGATACGTTGCTGCTGTGGCAAGCGGCCTACCGGCTCCTTGCGCGGCGCGATGGGCTAACGGTGCCCAAGCCGACCCGATGCATGCCCGCGGATGTCGGCGCCGCAACCGCCAAATCCAGAGGATATCGGTGACCAGGCAGGCAGATGCTGCGCAGGGTCGCGCTGCAGATCGAGCTATCGCGGCCGCCCAGCCTCGGTCCGGACCATGAATCGGTCCCGGTGAGTTTGTGTGTGCGGTATGGGATCGGGCGGCCATCCGTGAGGTGAGACCGGCACCACAGCTCAAAACATGAATCCCGTAAAGTGCTTGTCGGGCAGCCGGCAAAAGCGGCGGACATCGGGAGCGCGAACATCAGCGTTCGGCCGGCATCTTGTGCGGATCAGATAAAGTCTGCGGGTTGCTGCAGGGCACGACGGTTCTGCCTTCTTCGGCTTTCAAACGCGCGCAAGACCCTCTGCCCTACTCGCCCGCTCAGCTGCAGCCCGTTCCTACTATCTACGGCGCCAGGGCTCGCGCCGGCCTGGACGGGTTGCCGCCTCACGGCTCGGCTGTTGCAGCTGGCCGCCCACGCGCTACAACTACTTGCACATAATGTGCCATCATCGAAGTGCGCGCAGTTTGATATCGCGGCTACAACCTCGCAATTACCACCATCTCTGCCCTGGCAAGTTATACGCTATTGCTATGTAGATTGCTTTCGTTCAACCGGGCCGCCGGCGAGGGCTTCTCAACAATCGGCACTTTGCTGCCGATGGTCCAAGATCCTCAGTGCGCAGACCGTCGCCCAAGCCTGTTGCCTGACGCAAAGACGGTTGGCCCGATCTCACGCAAGCTGCCGCCGGCAGGCGCGGCCAAGTGTCGAGGCCACTCTCGTCGACGAGCCGGAGCGCCAATGCTTCGACGAGGCCCTTGGGATGTCGCCGCAGGACGGCTCCATCCTCCCGAAGCTCATTGGCGATCGGCAAGATCGCCATTAGCAGGTTGTTCGCGTGACACTCGGCCTTCTTGCGCGCCCGGTACGCGTCAAGCGGCCGGCGTCGCACAGATTTGTACTCACGGTGATCTATGATCGCCACCAGCAGGTTGATGGCCCCGATCAGCTCGCCGCTTCGATCACGCAGTGGAGTTGGATAGGGTGTGAACGGAACCCGTGCGCCGTCCGGGCGTTCTGCCTGGGCCATCGCGCCGCGGACCTGCCGGTTCTGTTTAATCGCCACCGCCATTGGGCATTGATCGTGGGGCAATTGCGTCCCGTCGGGCCAGAACAGCCGCCAGGATCCGCACCACTTGGCACGGCCCAGAACTGGACGCCAGCCCCACAGATCGGCCGCAGCCCGATTGTAGAAGGTGAGGTGACCGGCAGCATCGGTAAGATAGACCGCAACCGGCAATGCCTCGAGCAGATCGCAGGCAAATATCCTGTGGTCTCTAAGCATCTCTTTAATCGACTTACGGTGACTGATAGTAGCAATCACTATCGATCCGACCTCCTGTGATTTCCAATCTTCCATATAACCGACTTGCTTACAGGTTTAGAACTTAGAAGCAAGATCGGTTTGACATCAGCCGCTGCGTCACGACGACTTGCGCTAAGCATACTTAAGTACCGTAGCGGGCATGACACAGTGGACAGCCCCAGCAACATCGATGTGCCAGAGTGGCACTATTCGAAGCGAGTACAAGTGTGCGCAGGCACCGACCGTTCATTTGATCGCTCAGGTGAGCGCTGCCAAGAGCACTAAGGCAAAGATCATCGTGCGCCCAAGGGTGCGCGTCAACCTATTCGCCGTGGAGGCCGCCTCTTGGCCGGCCGAACTTAGCCGGTTCTCAGCCACTCTAGCGCTCAACGGAGCGGTGGTAGCGGAAAATACTGTAGCTTACAGAGTGGGCGTCTGCGGTTCTAAGCACTAATGAGAACTCGGAAGCCCGAGCGGTCGCATGGCGTGTTCTCATTCTTTCGTACTATCAGTTACCTTATATTGGCCGTTGAACCAGGTGCGGGAATTCGTGCTCTGGAGGGGTGGGCACCATCGCCTCGGCTTTGGAAAAAGCTGCCACTTGGCAGGCCAGGCTCGATGGGTTCTCGACTGCTTCAGCCCAACCAAGTGTGGCTGGCGGCTAATATAGCAGCCTACGGTGCGGGCATTCGCCCCGGTTGGAGCGCTCATGAACCGCCGGGCGGCCGACTGGCCGCCGTGAATGCTTCCACCGGTGCCGGGACACCCGCTTTAAGCAGGTCCTGGACCAAGCGCGCGCGATCCTCGGGCCGCAGGTTACGTTTGCGCAGTTCCAAATCCAGGTTTGCGACGAACGAAGGGTGGAGCTCCGTGAACTGGGCGGCCTCCCAGCGTGCCTCGGCCATGAGGCCACGGTCGGCGTAGATGACGGCCGCGATCGCATGGTACAAAGAGAACTTAATGAGATTGGCCTGCCGGATCTCCGCCTCGGCGCGATCGCTATCGCGTTGCATATAGGCGATGAGCGCCAGCACCGCGTGGCAATAGCTCGAGTAGGCCGGATCGCGGATGAGCGCCCGCTCCACGAGCTCACGGCCACGCTGCCACTGGCCGGCCATGGCAACTCGCAGTCCGAACTCGCTGAGCAACTCGCTGTCTTGTGGATTGGCGGCCACTGCCAGTTCGCCGACTCGTTCGGCCTCGTCGACCTCGCCGCGGAAGAACAATGCCATCATCAGGGCCTGCAAACCACGGGCGTTATCGGCATCGAGGTCGATGGCACGACGCGCCGTCTGCAGCGCCCGCTCGATCGGACCGGGCACGCCGGGCCTGACATTGAAAGCAAATCGATCCTCGTCCAGTGCTACCAGCGACAACATCGCCCACGCTGTGGCATAGCCAGGGAAGCGGGCCACTGCGCCCTCCAGGCACTTCCGGACCAGGGTGTGCAACTCGGGGCTAGGGTTGGCGCGGTAGACGTAGAAGCGCAGCGTGCAGGCGTAGGCCTCGAGGTCATTGGGTGGTTGGTCGGCCGTCCGCTGCAACTCCGACCGGAAGACGAGCCCGTAGGGCTGGGCTATAGCGGTGGCCACTTGCTGCGCGATGTTCTCCTGAATAGTGAACAGCTCTTTTACACTTAGATTTTCCTCATAAGTGCGCGCCCACAACACAGTGCCCGAGCGGATGTCCACGAGGCGGCTGGTCACGCGTATCTCGGGTCCTGAAAGGCGCAGGCTGCCCGTCACCAGGTAGCGGGCGGATAGCTCGCGGGCGATCGCCTGGGGGTCGGGGGTCGCCGGGAGGCTCGGCGCTGACTTTGCTTCCTGCACCGCGAGATCCTTGAACCGGGAGAGCTTGGTCAGGATCTCTTCCGTCACGCCTACAGCGTAGAGTGTCGCCTCGTTGCCCTCGCCCAGGCTGGCGAAGGGCATCACCAGCAGAGTTGGACTGCCTGGGAGCGCCGACTCGACGTTGGCTCCAGGTTGCTCGACCAAGCGCATTTGCTGCAAACTGAGAACTGCCATCAGAGCGGCCAGAGCCACCAAGATCACTATTGTCCCTTGCCACCGGGCGCGCCCGGCAGGTTTGCGCCGGGTCAAGACAGGCTCCTCAACCGCCGGCGACTTCGGCTCGAGCACAGCGCGGCGGGAGAATAGGGGGACGTAGCCGCCTTTCGGCACCTCAAGCAGGACAGGGTCGGCCTGACCGGCGACAAGGTAATAGCGCTCCAGTGCGCGGCGTAGCCGCCCGGCCTCAGTGCGCACGACCGGATCCGCCTGCGAGTCGAAATTCGCATCACGCCCAAACACCATCGTGCCGATCGTGTAGCCCTTCAGCCGGTCTGCTCGCCCGGCGAGGGTTTGCTCCACGAGGTAGCGTAGGAAGCTGCGTGTCCGATTGGGGACCACGAACTCGGGACTCTCGAGGATGCGTGCAAGCTGATCACGCACCTCGCCGGGCAATAGTAGCGGCAGCGAATTTGCCGGGGCTTCGCCCGCGGACCGCCCATTCCGTTCCTGCACGCCCGATCTTCTCCGTAACCCCTATATCGCATTGCTACCGCGAGCGAGCCTACACCGTGTTGCCTACAGTAAGATACTCCCATTAACGGAACGCCCTCAAGCAGACTTCTCAGGTCAGGGTGCTTGCTAAATTGAAGCCTACTCGGGTCAGGAGTCTGGTAGCCGCACAATGGGTCTAGTAAATCGTTTTTTCTTGTGGCGAGAGTTGTTTGGTTTCAGGCGGCCTCCGCAAGAGGCCGCCTACCTTTTCCAGATCGCCAAGTGCCTCAGCGTTGGGTAGCCCGACCAGAAAATGTGAGAAAGATTCGGAGCTACCGACATGAAAACCTTGGCAGAGTTCACCAGGACCACCCTGATCGGCGGCCTGCTGATCATCTTGCCGGTTTATATCGCCATCCTCTTACTCGCCAAGACGGTCAAAGGGCTGCTGGGTTTGCTGCAGCCCGTCGCGGAACGGGTTCCGGCCTCCGTTGAGTTCCGCCAGATCGTGGCGATCATCCTCTTGGTCGGTGTCTGCTTCCTGGTTGGCCTGATCGTGCGCACCGGCCCCGGCCTCCGCGCGAAGAATGCTTGTGAGCGGGCCGTGCTTGAGCGGCTCCCGGGCTACACCTTCCTGCGCGGGCTGGCCAAACGCTTGGCCGGGCAGAGCGAAGAGCAGACGCTGCAACCTGCCCTGGTCGAGCTCGAGGATGCCCTGGTCCCCGCCCTGATCGTGGAAGAGCTGGAGGACGGTTCCTTCACCGTGCTCGTCCCTTCGGCGCCGACGCCTATGGCCGGCAACGTCTACATCCTGCCGCGCGAAAGGGTGCACCCGGTCGACATCCCCTTCACCCAGGCCATCGGCGTGTTCTCGAAATGGGGCACCGGCGCTGGCGAGTTCGTGCGTGCGATGCGCGACCAGTCTGGTGGCAGGCAAGATACGAAAGCCGTACAACAGTTCGGAGCATCAGAATCGACTTCGACCGGCATCCTGCAGGACCTCACCTGATCGACCAAAAGCGAAGGAGGCAATGGGGATGGCACAGTCGGTAGCGTGCTCGTCTGCCGGAGCGACGCCGAGGCTTGGCCGCCGGCAGGCGATCGCACTCGCAGGTAGTGGTATGGTGATGGTTGGTTTTGTAAACTGGGTAGTCGCCGCAGCACCCGCAAATATCCAATTGAACGTCTATCGCAAGGGCTCGCCGATTGGTACGCATGTGATCCGATTCAGCCAGACTAGCGGTATCTTGAAGGTCACCAGCCAGATCGACCTTCAGGTCAAGGTCGCATTCATCACTGTCTATAGCTACCAGCAGACTGCCAACGACGATTGGGAGAACGGGGTGCTGGTTCGCAGCCGAATCCAGACCAACGACGACGGCAAGGAAACCTTGGTTCAGGCCGAAGTCCGTGACGGCCAGCTCTCCGTCCAAGGACCGTCCGGCAGCTCTACAACCCAGCTCGGAGCCATGACCGATATCAGCTTCTGGAATCAGGCGATCACCCAAGGTCCAGCACTGATCGACAGCCAGACGGCTGAGTTGATCAAGATCCAAGTGGAGGGTGGCACCAAGGAACGGATCATGGTTCGCGGGCAGGCGGTCGAAGCACGGCGCTTCTCCATGACCGGGACCAAAGGCCGGTCCGGCAGCGTGTGGTACGATGACGCCGGCAGCCTGGTGAAGGCCATCGTGACTACCCGTGGCGAGACCTTGGACTATGAACTCTGAACCGCGTGCTGCGACTTAAACATGGTGAGGATCTCCGCTGCCGTGGCCCAAATCCAGGAACTCGTGAACCGTCCGGCATGGGGAGTCGCTGCACGAAAGTCGGCGCTGTGTATGCTACCGTGAACGGAGCACGAACCTAGGTCGACGGTCATGCCCGGGAGCTGCTTAGCCACTATAGAGCGCTGTCTTCCCGACCTTCAGTCGCCGCGCTGCCTCACGCACCGTCAATTCCGAAGCGATGAGGGCACGAGCGGGCGAGTTTGTCGGGCGTGACTGAGGGGCGGCGCCCACCCTTGTGCCCCCCGCGCCTTGGCCGCCTTCAGCCCAGCGCGCGTGCGCTCGCGGATCAAGTCGCGATCGAACTGACCAGTATGCGGTGCTCCGCATACCGCGCATTATGCGGCCTCACACGCCTGGGCTGAGACGCGACGTGTGTTCCACTGCCGCGGCACTCCGCATTTTCACGGGCTATGGTCTGGGGCTCTCGTGCGGCATGGGCCGCGGCGATGGTCGTGAGGTATGGTTCGAGGTGTCGAAGCCGAGGAGAGGCGATGAGCGCGTCGGGTGCCTTAAACCGCCCGCGGCGCAGCCCCGAGTGCAACTTGTCGACGGTTATGACCGGCGTTCGTGCTGCAGCTGCTCGCTGAGCGCGGCGAGTTCAGCACCGCGCATGCGCGAGCCGCGTTCGCGGTGTTGCTGCTCCAGGACATGATGGTAGTGCCGCTGCTGGCGCTGGTACCACTGCTTGCCCCTGGCACTCCTGACCACGCCGACGCCACGGCGCTGCCCTGACTGCTGCTGGAGACAGTC